>NZ_JBRIQO010000048.1:0-49099 GCF_052983175.1 Streptosporangium sp. G12
TCGGTCTACCTGCGCCAGCGTGGCTCCCCGGAGTCCAAACCCGTCGGCACCCCGCACGAGGAGACCGGCGTGGAAGGCTGACCCGCCGCACACCGTGCCCTTTCCATCACGCCTCGCGGGCACCGCGCGACGTCCTTGCTCCGCTCAGCCGCGCACCTGCTTCGGGGCCGGATCGCCTGCTCCGCCATGATCGGCTACCGCTCATGCACGTGATACATGGTCCGATATCACGTGCATGAGCGGCCGTCTGCGGTGCCGTCGTGGAGCCGGCGACGAAGGCCGCGGCGGAGCGGGCCACGCCGGCCCGCTCCGCGCACACCGTGGCCGCCCTGGGCGACTTTCTGCCACCGGAGCCGCCGCCGGACGAGGCGTGTCGCGCACGGACGCTCGAGGAACGCGCGCCGCGGCTACGTGCCCGCTAGTCCCCGGCCATCACGGTGAAGGTGAACCCGGTGCTCGTCGGACGGCGCAACGAAGTGTCGCACTTGATCCGGCGCCGCACCTCGTTCCTGCTGAAGCCGAGTCCGCGTGCGATGAGCCAATCCGGGCGCACCGGGACCGGATCCTCGAAGACGACCTCCACGTGGACCGGCCACGCCTCGTCGAGCCATGCCTGCGGGGTGTCCAGCCGCCAGGCCCCCTTCCAGTCCAGGGTGAAGCGGTTGCGCCGGGCGAGCAGCGGATCCAGCAGCCTGGACGCCACCAGCTCCGGATCGTTGGCGTGATAGCCGTCGAGCTCGGCCGGATCGAGGGATCTGACCGGCGCTCGCTCGTGCACGGTGAGCTTGCTCGTCCGATCGCAGAACACGCAGCGGACCAGCAGCCACACGTCCAGCAGGTTGCCGTTGGCGTTGACGCGGAACCTGCCCTCGCCGGTGGTGGCCGACTCCGACCGGCAGTCCACGCACCGCAACGACAGCAGAGGCAGCCTGGTCCGGCGAACGACCCAGGGCAGCACGATATGAGGTTGTGAAGACATGATCTCTCTAGACCTGACACGAGGCCGATTGCGCGCGGCCTCAAACGCTGTATGGCCGGGCGCGCACGGGCAACCCGGCAGAGCCGACGGAAGGGCCGGCTTGAAGGTGAGCGGAAGAAGGTGTCAGGTCTAAAGAGCAGGCGGGGTCACGCGGTTTGTCCTCTGTCCTCACTGCGGCGCGGTCGCAGGCAACCTACGGCAACGCGGGAAGAAGGCTCAAACGGTTTTCCGGCGGCGGTGGTCCCTGCCGCCGACCGGGAGATCGCCCGGGACGCGTGCGTCAGGTCGCGCGTCGGGGGCCGGGCAGGATGCGTTCGACCACGTCGGTGACCAGGGTGTGGATCTGGTCCTCGGGAAAGATGTCGGGCAGCGTGAGCCGTTCCAGGATCAGCCAGTTCAGCGCCAGGTAGAGCAGGACCACGGTGGTCGCGTCGCCGGGCAGGCCGGCCTGGGTGTGGTGGCTGATGTTGGCCTCGACGTCGGCACGGATGCGTTCGGTGAGCAGGCGGCGCAGTTCCGGGCGGCGGGTGGCCTCCAGGCGAAGTTCCAGCAGTGCCAGGTATCCGGAACGGAAGTGGCTGACGCGGTCCACCAGGTCGTGCATGAGCTCGGTGACCCGGTCGCGGTCACGCGGACCCTCCAGGACGGCGGCCATCACCCCCGGGTCGGGCTCCAGCCGCTCGTAGAAGCGGTGGCCGACCTGGGTGAGGAGATCGTCGCGGTTGTCGAAGTAGTTGGAAGCCGTGCCGTTGGGCACCCGCGCCTCGACGTCGACGGCGCGGAAGGTCAGTCCGCGCGCGCCCTCGCGGGCCAGGACCTCGATGGCCGCGTCGAGGAGCGCCGCCCGTCGTGCCGGATTCTGCCGCATTGCGATCTCTCCTGGAATCGATGTTGACACCACTGCAATCATAGTACTACGGTTCAACCACTACAGACAGAGTACTACACCGAAAGCACCAATCGAGAGGAACGCAGAGATGCGAGTTCGGCTCAACACCCTGACCGGCTTCACCACGCCGTCCGCCGCCGCTCCCTCATGGACAGCCGACCCGGCCTCACGCGCCTTCCCCCAGACCAAGCCGGGTCACCTACGGCCGAATCCCCGACCGCGCTCGGTACCGCGGCCCAGGTCCCTGCCCAAGCCCGGCGGCAACCGGTAGCCCGGCGCGGCCGGCTCCAGGACGCCACCGCTTCACACCATCCCGCTTGAAACCAAATAAAGACCGTGAATAGGACCAGATATGCGAAAGCTCGTTTACTACATCGGCATGACCATCGACGGCCGCATCGCCGCCCCCGACGGGAGCGCCGACTTCTTCCCGGTGACGCAGGACGTCATCGACTTCATCGTCGAGGACTATCCCGACACCCTGCCGACGCACCTGCGCGAGCAACTCGGCGTGCACGGTCCCAACCGGAACTTCGACGTCGGCGTGCAGGGGCGCGTCACCTACGAGCCCGCCCTGGAGATCGGGGTCACCAGCCCGTACGCCCACCTGCGCCAGTACGTGGTCTCCGAAAGCATGAAAGAGACCCTGGACCCCGCGGTTGAGATCATCTCCACCGACGTGGTCGGCAGGATCCGCCGGCTGAAGGCCGAGGACGGCAAGGACGTCTACCTGACGGGCGGCGCCCGGCTGGCGGGCACCCTGCTCCCGGAGATCGACAGGCTCGTCATCAAGCTCTACCCGGTGGTCGCCGGAGCCGGGATCCCCCTGTTCACCACCGACTTCTCCCCCACCCACTTCGAGCTCACGGGTACCCGCACCCTCGAGAACGGCACGGTCATCCTCACCTACGACAAGAAGTGACCGCTGTGGCGCGGGCAGTCCACCAGCGATCACCCCGTCGTCCTGGACCGCCCGCACGCCGACGCCGCGACCGCGCCGCGGTCGCGGCCGAGCCGCTCGCCACGAGCCTGCGCGCCTTCCGTGAGCACGGCGCGCGGAGGCTCCCGCTCCACAGCCCGGCGCCGCCCGCCGGCAGACCTAGGGCCTGTACGGAGTTGAGATCAGAGGGATTCGCCTGCGCGGTGGCTTGCCGTCCTGGTAGGCCATCGCCATGGCGCGTGGAGAGCTCACCGATGAGGAATGGTGCTTGACCGATCCTCACCTGCCCTTGGGTGAGCGCGGCCCGATCCCGGACTTGCGGCAGCAGTTCAACGCCGTGATGTGGCGGTTTCGTACCGGCAGCCCGTGGCGGGATCTGCCGGTCGAGTACGGGCCGTGGTCCACCGTTTATGACCGGTTCCGCTCCTGGGCGATGGCCGGCGTCTTCGAGCAACTGATGCAGACCATGATCGCTGAGGACGTTGCGCGTGGGCAGGCCGACCTTGACCTGGTCAGCGTGGACTCCACCAGCGCCCGCGCCCACCACCACGCCGCCGGAATGGTCTTGGACGCTGAGCTGGTCAAGGCGCTGGAGAAGGCCGCCGAGCAGGAAAAGGGGGCTACGCCAAAGGGGTAAAACTCCCACAACGGCGAACCCGGCGGAGACGAAGGTGAAGGCGAACGCCGGCGGTTACGACGACGGCGCCGCATCCGGCTGACGGCAGCCAGGCTGGGCCGCTCCCGGGGCGGGCTGAGCAGCAAGGTCCACCTGTCGGCTGATCGGCACTGCCGTCCGCTGTCGTTCGTGCTGACCGCGGGCCAAGCCGGAGACAGTCCGCAGTTTCGCGCCGTCGTGGGCGTGCAGCTCCTGGCGGGCCTCGATCTGGAGCAGCGGTACGCGGCCCAGCTGAAGCCCCCGGCGGGGAGGCGAAGCCGCGCGTTACCCGCCTGTACCTGCCCCGGCTGGTGTGGGCCGCGATCCGGGCCCGCGATCCGGCGGAGTTCCGGGTACGGATGGGCAGGATGGCTCGCCGTCAGGACCCCCTCGGAGGCCGAACGGCGGGCGGAGATCGTGCGGTGGCTCGGAGGTGTCCACACCTGGCCGGAGCGCAGACTGGTGATCACCAGCGTGGAGGCGGAGTCGGGAGAGTTCGTGACGTTCGACGCGGCGAGCGGTGTCGAGCTCGTGGAACATGCTCGACCCGGCCCGCCGTCCCGCCGCCGCCCGCGCCGGCCGAGCCCAGGCGGCCAAGGCGGCCAAGGCGGCCGAGCGGGTGGCCGACGTGTGGCGAACGACCCGTTAGGCCCCGCCCCGCTGCCAGGTGGCGAAGGCGCCCGGGTTCCCCGGCACGCGGGGGACCCGGACACCTTCGCACCGGGCCCGGCGGGAACCGGCCTGCCGGTCCGCCGGGCTCGTCCGTCTCCGATGTCTGTTTCCGACAGCCACGGGACGCGGTCGCGGGAGCTGACCCGGCAGACGCTCCGGGCCGATCCAACCCGGACCGATCAACCGCGGGTCCGGCCGGTCTGGTACGGCGCGTCGGTGTCGGCCCGGTGCGGCTGAGGGTCCGCGTCAACCGGCGGGTTGTCGTCGCGGCCACGCCGCGAGGCGAGCAGCGCGATCGCGACGACGATCTGCACCGCCACGACGGACGCCATCGTCAGGGGCGAGCTGACGCTCAGCAACGCCATCGTCGCGTTGACGCCGAAGTGGACCGCGATCGACGCCGCGACCCCGGCACGCTCGTAGGCGTAGCCGGTCAGCAGCGCCATCGGGATGACGCTGATCGTGAACAGCAGCCCGCTCCAGCTGAACAGCCCGAATCCGGCCTGGACGGTCCCGGGGACGAAGAACAGCGGCAGATGCCACACCGCCCAGACGACACCCAGCAGCAGGCCCGTCTGAAGGCGGCTCAACGACGCGCGCAGACGCGGGTACGCCGTGCCACGCCAACCGGGCTCCTCGGACAACGGGCCGGCGATCAGCATGCTGATGAGGAACGGCACGGGTCCGCCGATGGTCGCGACCAGATGCTGCCCCGCCGTCAGGCTCACCTCGGGACCCCCCAGGAGGTACGCGAGCAGCGCGGCTCCCACCACGGTCGCCGACGCCGTCACCAGCAGGGGCGGCACCCAGAACAGCCGCGTGCTCAGCCGGAGCCGCACCGTGTGAGCGGGGACGGGCTGACGGCGCCGGGCGCGGCGCGCCCGGATCACGATCGCGCCGATCATGGGGCCGAAGCCGGCGAGCAGGTGGGGGACGACGGTGGGGAAACTCATCGCCGACCCACCGAGCATGATCGCGGTGAGCCAGAAAGCCCAGCTCGTCACGAACGTGACGATCCAGAAGAGAGCGAGGCCGTTCTGCCGGCGGGCGGGGGGTGCGGTGGTCATGCTTTTCCCTTTCACGGGTGTCACGGGGAGGAATCTCTGGTTCCTGCCGCGGGGAGGAGAGGAAACCGCGATCGAGCGTTCTCGACGGCCGGCGCGGAACGACACGGAACGGCGTGAAACAACGCGGAACGACGCGGAACGGCGCGGCGGGCAGCGAGCCCGGGAGCGACGAGAACACGTGCGCCGACCGGACGCGACGCCCAGCCGGCACCTGACCGGCCGTGCCGACCAGAAGGGCCGGAATGCCGTGGAATGGCCTTAAATGGCAGGGCTAGGGGCTCTTGACCAGGGAATTTTCTGTCTCACCGGGAGATTCGCGCCCCGAAGCGGATGGATTCTCCCGGTCCTCGTCGCTCTTCCCGGACGTTTCCCGGAGCCGGCGGGCGAGCCAGCCGGCCACCCGCGCGAGCAGGTCGGCGTCGACCGGCCGACGCAGCAGCCGGGGATAGGAGCGCACCGACGGACGGCCGAGGTCACGGCGCAGCAGGTGGGTGAGGTCGGGGATCCGCTGGACCTCGACCTCACCGGGCACCAGCCTGCGGATCTCGTCCAGGTCCGCCGGGTCGACCTGGATGTCCTTGCCGCCGGTGATCGCCAGGACGGGGACCCGGATGTTCGCCAGGTCCGGGCGCGGGTCGTGGTCGAGCATCTCCCGCATCCACCGGGCGTTCACCGGCATCCCGGCGAAGCGGGCCACGTCCGCGCTGCTCGTCCTGATCTGAGCCAGGTGCCGGGCGGCCAGGGCCCGCAGGACCGGCAGCAGCGGCCGCATCGGCGCGGGGAGGCCGCGGGCGATCATCCCGGCCTGCCAGCGCAGGGCGTCCTCACCCGGGCGGGCGAACCCGGCCAGCAGCACCACCGCGCCGACCCCCGGGTGCGTGCCGAGGGACATGGCGTGGACGGCGCCCTCGCTGTGCCCGACCAGGCCGATGGCGTCCGCCCGGATGCCGGGCCGCCCGGCCAGGGCGCGTAGTGCGGCGGCGGCGTCGTGCCGGTTGTCGGTGAATCCGGTCGCGCGCCAGTCGCCGGAGGTGGCGCCGACGCCGCGCCGGTCGTAGCGCAGTGTGGCGATCCCGTCCTTGGCGAGCGCGGCGGCCAGCGGCGGTCCGAGCTCCATGCGGAGCCGGCCGGTGTTGGCGTCGCGGTCCAGCCGCCCGGATCCGTGCAGCAGCAGGACGGCCGGGTGCGGGCCGGGGCCCGCGGGCAGGGTCAGCGTGCCGGCCAGGGACAGTCCGTCGTCCGCGGTAACCGTCATGTCGACGTCGCGCATGTCCCGCCTCTCATTGTTATCAACTTTGAGAACATTATCTCATATGAGAAAATAGGTCCATGTCAACCGCGGACCTTCTCCTGCACCCCGTCCGGATGCGCATCCTGCAAACGCTTTTCGACACCGACCCGATGACCACCGCGCAGCTGCGCGAGCGCCTCCCCGACATCGCGCCGGCGACGATGTACCGGCACATCGCCGTGCTGACCGACGCGGGCGTGCTGGAGGTGGTGGACGAGAGACGGGTGCGCGGCACGGTGGAGCGCAGCTACCGGATACGCCCCAAGCAAGCGGTGGTCGACCCCGCGGCACGGGCGGCGATGACGCGGGAGGACCACCAGCGGGCGTTCACCACCTTCGCGGCATCGTTGATGGCGGATTTCGGTCGCTACCTCGCCCACGAGGACGCCGATCCCGTCTCGGACGGCGTGGTCTACCGGCAGGCGGCGGTGTGCCTGACCGAAGACGAGTTCGCCGTGATGGTCGAGGAGATCGAGCGCGCGGTCCTCGCACGGGTCAGCCACGCCGAGGGCGACGGCCGCACCCGTCGCATCGTCAGTCTCGTCGTCGTACCGGACAAACCCAGGCCGGAACCGAGGGCGAACCCCGGGCCGGAACCGGGGACGGACACCGGCACCGAGTGGCCGGTCGATCAGACCAGATGAGCTGATCAAGCAATTCGAACCGGTTGAAACGTTCCACGGCCGGTGGCCGGACCGCGAGCCGCGTCGCCCTGGCTCGGCACCGTTCCGTCCTCACGCGGTGGACCCCGACGGTGATCGACCGGACCCCCACGCCGCGGGATCACCATCCCCTGTTCGGGGTGGTCGAGATTCCACAGATCCAACGGGGTGGAACCATCAATCGCGACCAGTGGGCGGGAGACTGGCCTGCGATCAAGTCGTGGGCCGAGCACAGCGACATTCCCCTCGCAGGACAGCCCTAGACACATACCGCATGCGAACGCGGCGGAGTGTAAACCTCCTGGCGCGTCTCCTTGGCGGCAGGAGCGGTCAGGACACGAGAGCGTCCATGAATGACGTCTACTCTGCCCTTCGCTGTGCCAGGCTCGGGGCAGTCGCGCTCATACCGCTCGACACGGTGGACTCCGACGTACTGGGCGTCCAGCTCGGCTTGGTCATGCCGACGCTGCGCCAGCTGCCGATCCCTCTAGGGCCTGTACGGACTTCGGATCTTCGGAGGTGTTGAAGGCTTCGGATCCATAAAAGGGCTCCGCGGAGATGCAGACCCGCAAGGTAGCTTTCAGGGGTCTTGTCGAAGCGGAAGGCCAGGCCGCGCCACTCCTTGATCCGATTGATGCACGAGGTGCCCCGGCACGGCCGCGCGGGTCACGGCGGTGGTGGTGCGAAAGCGTGCCCGGTAGGTGGTCGGGGCGACGCCCAGGGTGTGCTGGAAGACGCGGCGCATGGTCTCCGCGGACCCGAAGCCGGACTCCTCGGCCACCCTCTCCACGGGGTTGTTCCCCGCTTCGAGGAGAGCCTGGGCGGCCTCCAGCCGTACCGACTCGAGGTAGTGCCCCAAGGTCGTCCCCGTCTCGCGGCGGAAGAGCCTGCTGAGGTGGCGGGCGCTGACACCGGCGTCACGGGCCAGGGACTCCAGGCTGTGCGGGGCGGCCGGGTCGGCCACGACGGCGTCCATCACGAGCCGCAGCACCGGATGCGCCGCCTCCCGCGGGGTCAGACGGGCGCTGAACTGGGACTGCCCTCCGGGGCGGGCCATGAAGACGACCAGCTCGCGGGCGACGTCGCGCGCGAGACCGGACCCGTGGTCGGCCTCGACCAGGGACAGTGCCAGGTCGATGCCCGCGGTGACGCCGGCGGAGGTGACGACGTGGCCGTCCCTGACGAACACCGGGTCCGGCTCGACCCTCACCCGGGGATAGGCGGCCGCCAGCTGCGCGGCGAGCCGCCAGTGGGTGGCGGCACGCCGTCCGTCGAGCACTCCCGTCTGCGCCAGCACGAAGGCCCCGGCGCACACCGAGGTGACCCGCGCCGAGCGGCGGGTGAGCTCCGTGACCAGGGCGAGCAGATCCTGGTCGGCCACGGCCCGCCGCCAGTCGTGGCGGCCGGGGACGACGACCGTGCCCAGCCGCGCGGGCAGGCTCTCCAGGGCTCCGTCCACCCCGATCCGCACCCCGGAGGAGGTGCGCACGTCCGCTCCGGACGGGGAGACGACCCGTACCGCGTAACGGGCGCCGAAACCGTTCGCCGTGGTGAGGACCTCGGCGGGACCGGTGACGTCCAGCAGTTGCACACCGTCGAAGGCCACCACCGCGACCACGTGGTCCGCCCGCCGTCGCGAGGCTACTCGGCCCACGGAGAGTCCAGGATGGTGCGCACGAAGTCCCCGCGCACGAAACCGGGAACGTAGTGGGCGAGCACGTCGGCCTTCACATTGCCGAACGTGGTCTGCGGCTTGTGCCGGATCCCCTCGGTGAAGGCGTCGAGGATGTGCCGCTTGAAGTCGGGGCGCGGGTGCAGGGCCACGATCGCCGCCCGGTCGGCCTCACTGATGTCGTGGTAGCCGATGCCCAGCACGTCGTACTCCACCCCCGCCGTCACCAGTGCCACCTCCGGCTCCATGAACTCGGGGATGCCCGGGGTGGTGTGCAGGGCGATCGCGGTCCACACCCGGCGGACGCCGTCCTCGGGCACCTGGCGCTCCCGCAGGAAACGGCGGGCCTCGTCGGCGCTGTCGACCTCGAAACGCCGCCCGCTGTCGTGGAAGGGCTCACCCAGGCCCAGGTCGTGGAACATGGCCGCGACGTAGAGGAGCTCGGGGTCGAAGCCCAGATCCCGGTTGCGCCCCTGCAGGGCGCCGAAGAAGTACACCCGGCGCGAGTGGTCGTAGATCAGCTCGCTCGCGCTCTCGCGTACCAGCTCGGTCGCCTCCTTCGCCAGCGTCGAGTCCGGCACCCGTATCCCGGCCGGTGCGGAAAAGTCCCCGATCATCGCCATTCCCCCTGCTCACGTCGCCTGCCGGCTCCTCCGGCGGCATCTCCAATCTATGAACCGCCCGATCGCGGCGCCATGACCGCAGGGCCCTACAACCCACAGATACGGACATCGGCCGGGATGGTCCCCGGAAAGGATCGAACCGGATTCCGGCGCCAGAGACGATCTTGAAAACGATTCGGTGACGGCGGCTCCTCACCCTGGTCGAGGGCTCTGGCGTGCCTGCTCGTGCCTGCCGGGCGGCGGCGTTCAGCGCGTGATCGCCCAGTCCGGCGTCCAGGTCCCGGCGGCGCCGTGGCCGGCCGCCGCGGCGGCGAGGTGGGCGCGGAGGGTGGCCAGCCCCGGGTGGGGGTTGTCGCGGTGCCACAGGAGCGAGTGCGGATAGACGGGCGTGGGGCCGGTCACCGGGATGCGGCGCAGGCCGTGGCCGGCGGGCCAGACCAGGCGGGTCTGCTCGCCCATGAAGGTGGCCAGGGCCGGGGTGTCGGCGACGGTGTCGAGGAGCGCGTCGGAGCCGAAGTTGGGGCCGGTCGCCTCGATGGTGAGGCCGAACTCGGCGACGAGATCGTCGTAGTAGGCGGCCCACTCGGTACCGGGGACGATCCCCGGCATCCAGATCCGGTGTCCGGCGAGCTGGGCGACCGTCACCGACCGGGCGCCCGCCAGCGCGTGGGCGGGCCCGGTGAGGAGCTGGAGCGCCTCGTCGAGCACCCGGACGGACTCGATGCCCTCGGGAAGGGGCCGGCCGGGTGCGGCGACGGCGCGGAAGGACGCGTCGATCGCACCGGACCGGATGGCGGCGAGTGCCTTCTCGATGTCGAACAGCATCACCACGTCGAGCTCGATCTCGGGGTGCGCGCGGTGGAAGTCGCGCATCAGGCCCGACTGCGCGCTGCGCGAGGTGATCACGTCGACGCGCAGCGGACGGCTGCCGGCGCGCACGGACGCGACCGCGCGCTCGGCGGCCCGGAGCAGCTCGCGGGCGTGGGGCAGGAACGCCTGCCCGTCGATGGTGAGCTCGGCGCCGCGCGGGGTGCGGGTGAACAATCGCACGCCGAGGTCGCGCTCCAGCGCGGCGATGCGCTTGGAGACGGCCTGCTGGGTGACCGCCAGCTCGGCGGCGGCCTCCTGGAACTGCCCCGCGTCGGCGGCGGCGACGAAGGTCCGGACGGTGTCGAGGTCCATGCGGACACCCTATGAGTACAACCATTGGTTGTGGCTGGATGGCCTGTAGTTGTTTGATCCCCGGACATGATGCTCGCTTTGATGCTTCCGATCGCGGATCGGTTGTGCGGATGAGTGACGAGGGGCGTCGAACATGAGGAACGGGCACCGGTTGGGGCGGCGGTTCGGGTGGCTCTGGGGGGCGTACGGGACCAGCGCGCTCGGTACGTGGCTCGCCTTCGGCGCGTTCCCGCTGATCGCGATCCAGGTGCTGCACGCCGGCCCGGCGGAGGTCGCGGCGTTGTCCAGCGTGGGGGCTCTGGCGGGCGCGGCCGTGGCGGTGCCGCTCGGCCCGTGGGCGGAGTTCCGCCGCAAGCGGCCGGTGCTGATCGGGATGGATCTGGTGCGGTTCGCGGCGCTGCTGACGATCCCCGCCGCGTTCGCGCTCGGCGTGCTCTCCTTCGTCCAGCTCCTGCTGGTCTCGGTCGTCGTCGCGGCGGCCGACATCACCTTCCGCGCCGCCTCCGGCGCGTACCTGAAGACGCTGCTGCCGGCCGAGGACCTGCTCGTCGCCAACGCCCGGTTCGAGTCCACGACCTGGACGGCCACGATCATCGGCCCGCCGCTGGGCGGCGCCGCGATCGGGCTCCTCGGCCCGGTGGCGACGGTGGTGGCCGACGCGGTCAGCTACCTGCTCTCGGCCCTGGGCATCGGCGCGATGGGCGGCCGGGAGCCGCGGCCCGAACGCCGAAAG
Organism: Streptosporangium sp. G12; assembly: GCF_052983175.1. NCBI lineage: Bacteria > Bacillati > Actinomycetota > Actinomycetes > Streptosporangiales > Streptosporangiaceae > Streptosporangium > Streptosporangium sp. G12. The sequence continues at coordinate 11,366 of NZ_JBRIQO010000048.1, forward strand.
GCCGCGCGCATGCGGGCCGGGGACCTGCTCGACGGTTGGCGGTACATCCTCGCCGACGCGACGCTGCGCCGGCTGTTGTTCAACACCGCCTTGTTCAACGGCCTGGTGATGGCCACCGGGCCGCTGCTGGCCGTCCTGATGCTCGGCAGGCTCGGGTTCGCACCCTGGCAGTACGGCCTCGCCTTCGCCGCGCCCGCGATCGGCGGGCTGCTCGGTTCGCGGCTGGCCCGGCCGCTCGTCACCCGGTTCGGACAGCACCGGGTCCTGGTCGTGGCGGGGACGCTGCGCGCGCTCTGGCCCGTCGGCCTGGTCTTCCTGGGGCCGGGCACCGGAGGGCTGCTGCTGGTGATGGGCGTCGAACTCGGGCTCATCTTCTGCTGCGGGGTCTTCAACCCCGTCTGCGCCACCTACCGCCTCGAGCGCACCGCGGCCGACCGGGTCGCCCGCACGCTCTCCGCCTGGGCGGTGACGACCAAGGTCTCGACCGCGCTCCTGACGGCCGTCTGGGGCGTGCTGGGCGGCGTGCTCGGCCCGCGCACGGCCATCGGCCTGGCCGGCGTGCTCCTGCTGGCGACCCCGCTGCTGCTCCCCCGGCGCGCCGCGGCGCCCCTCCCGCCAGGACGGGTGCGCCGGGCGCCGGCCCAGCTCGCGCTTGGCCTTCGCGTTCGACTGGCCTTCGCGTTCGACGCGCCGCGAAGCTCGGTCATCAGCACGACGCCGGCCTCCCCGGCGGCCAGCCGTCCGACGAACCGCGGCACACGCATCGGCTGCTTGACGCCCAGCATCCGGGCCGGCTCCGGCAGCCACTCGGCGACCGGGGCGGGATCATCGTCGACGATGTCGTAGACACCGCAGGCGCCGTTCTCGACCGCCGCGACCGTCGCCTCAGCCGCGTCGGCGATGTGGATGAACGACCACACCCCGCCGCCCTCGCCGACGATCGGGAACTTTCGCTCACGGATCATCTCGAGCTGCTCGGAACCCGGCTCCATCGAGGTGCCCGGTCCGTAGAACGCGCCGTAGCGAAGCACGATCCCCTCGGTCCGGTCGGCACCCAGCACAGCCCTCTCCAGACGCCCGATCGCGGCGATCATCGGGGCCATCCGGCTGACCGGCGACGGGTCCAGTGGGTGCCCTCGATCCGCAGCCGGCCGGGTGCCCGCCTCATCCTCGCCGTGTCATGGCCGTGTCACGACCTTGCCGACGGCCGCCGTCATCGAGAAACGGTGACATGCGGCGGACAACGGGCGCACATCCGGCGCCAATCGTGGTTCGTCATGAACGAGCCACGCACGATCCCGCTTCGGCCCCGTGACCGGCTGTATGCCGCGGTCACGCTGGTGCTCGCCGTGTTCCTGCTGCCCGCGGCGTTCGTCCGCCATCCCGGCCGTGCCCGCGAACTGGCCTGCCGCTGGGCGTTGCGGGTGCGCTTCCCCGCCGAGGACCTCACCGGGCTCACCGACGGCGCCCTGGCGGCGTTCACCGCGGCGCGCGCCCGGGCGCTCTGGCGTCACGGCCAGCTCATCGGCCTCACCTCGGGATACCGCGATCCCCATGTCCAGCAACGGATGTTCGACGAGGAGGTGCGCCGCTCCGGCTCCCCGGCGCTGGCGCGCATGCTCGTGCTGCCACCGGCGGAATCCTCCCACGTCAAAGGCGTCGCGCTGGACGTACGCCCTCATGAGGGCGCGCGCTGGCTGGAGGAACACGGCGCCCGCTACGACCTGTACCGCATCTACGACAACGAGTGGTGGCACTTCGAGTACCGCCCGGACAGGGGCGGCAGGCCACCACGACGACGGCCCCACCCCGGCGTGGGCCAGGTCGGCGAGTACCCGGACCGGCCGTAGCCCACAGGCAGTCCCCAAGGACGGCCCGGCCGTGACACAACCATGACACGGCGCTGACGAGGCGGGGACACGGTCGGCCGACAGTGGACGGGGTTGACCGGCGCCTGTTCCCCCAGTGGCGGGTCCGGCTGTCTCCGTGCCACCGAGGAAGGCTGATCGATCGTGACCGAACGCGTACGCGTGGCTGTGCTGGCGGGCGGGCCGTCCGCCGAGCACGAGGTGTCGCTGCAGTCGGCGCAGGCCGTGCTCAACGCCCTGCCGAGGGATCTGTACGAGCCCGTCGCCGTCATCATCGACCGGCAGGGCAGGTGGCCGGTGGAACTGCGACGCGATCTCGTGGACGTGGTCTTCCCCGTGCTGCACGGGCCGTTCGGCGAGGACGGCGTCGTCCAGGGTCACCTGGAGACGCTGGGCATCCCGTACGTGGGCTGCGGCGTCATGGCCTCCGCCGTGGCCATGAACAAGGTCGCGATGCGGCGCGCGTTCCTGGGAGAGGACATTCCGGTCACCCCACATGTGTGGTTCACCGAGTACGAATGGGGCACCACCACCGACCACTGGGGTCTGGTGAAGTCGCTCGACTGGCCGATGTACGTCAAACCGGCCAACATGGGCTCCTCCATCGGCATCTCACGTGTCACCTCCATGGAGGAGCTGCGCGCGGGCGTGGATTTGGCGCTGACCTACGACCGGGTGGTCATCGTCGAGCAGGGCGTGACCGCGCGCGAGGTCATCTGCGGCGTGCTCGGCGGCTATGACACCCCGGACGCCTCGGTGCCCGGCGAGCTCATCGTGCCCGGCGACTGGCTCGACTACGAGGCCAAGTACCTCAGCCGGGCCGAGATCGCCGCCATCCCCGCCGCGCTGCCGGAACGGGTGGCCGAGGACGTGCGCGAGCTGGCCCTGCGCGCCTTCCGGGCGATCGGCGGCTACGGCCTGTCCCGTGTCGACTTCCTCTACGAGGAGGACACGGGACGCCTGTACGTGCTGGAGATCAACACCATGCCCGGCTTCACCTCCCGTTCCGTCTACGCCAGGTCGTGGGCCGCGAGCGGCGTCCCGTACCCGGACCTGCTGCGCCGCCTCGTCGACCTCGCGTTCGCCAGGAGCGGCTCATGATCCCCATGACGCTGAACCAGATCGCACAGGTCGTCGGCGCGAGCCTGCATGACGTGAGCGACCCGCGGGCACAGGTGACGGCGCCCTCGGCGGTCGACTCCCGCGAGGTGGTGCCCGGCGGCCTGTTCGTCGCGACGGCCGGCGCCCGCGTCGACGGTCACGACCACGCGGCCGGTGCCGTCGCGGGCGGCGCCGTCGCCGTGCTGGCCTCGAGGCCCGTCGGCGTGCCCGCCCTCGTGGTCGAGGACGTCCAGCTCGCGATCGGCCTGCTGGCCAGGCACCTGCTCGAACACATCAGCCCGACCGTGATCGGCCTGACCGGCTCCGTGGGCAAGACCACGACCAAGGACCTGCTGGCCCAGGTGCTCGAACGGCACGCCGCGACGGTCGCCACCGACAGGTCGTTCAACAACGAGCTCGGGCTGCCGCTCACCGTGCTGCGCGCCGATGCCGCCACCCGATACCTGGTGCTGGAAATGGGTGCGGGCCGCAAGGGCGACCTGACGTACCTGACCGGGATCGCACCACCCCGGGTCGGGCTGGTGCTCAATGTCGGCACCGCGCACGTGGAACGGATGGGAACCGGACCGGCCGACGTGGCCGAGGCCAAGGGCGAGCTGGTCGAGGCACTTCCGGCGGACGGGTTCGCACTGCTCAACGCCGACGACCCGTACGTCATGGGCATGGCCGGCCGCACCAGAGCCCGGATCCTGTTGTACGGCAGGTCGGCGAAGGCGCAGGTGCGGGCCGAAGACGTGCGGATGGCCGACCGCGCGCGAACCGCGTTCGAGCTGGTGACACCCTCCGGCCGCGCCCCGGTCGAGCTCGACCTTCTGGGCGAGCACCAGGTGGGCAACGCCCTGGCCGCCGCCGCCGTCGCCACCGCACTCGGCCTGGGCGTCGCCGAGATCGCCGACGGGCTGAGCGCCGCCCGGCGGCGCTCAGCGGGCCGACTGGAGATCGTCGAACGACCTGACGGCATCACCGTCGTCGACGACGCCTACAACGCCAGCCCCGAATCCATGCGGGCCGGGCTGCGGGCGGTGAAGGCCCTGGCCGGCACCCGCCGTACCGTCGCCGTGCTCGGCGCGATGGGGCAGCAGGCGGACGCCTCCCGCGCCCGGCACGCGGAGATGGGCCGGCTCGTCGCCGACCTCCGCTTCGACGTGCTGATCGCGGTCGGGGCAGGGGATCCGCTCGCGATGGCGGAGGCGGCGGAGTCCTCGAACCGGGGCGTGGCCGTCCACGCCGCCGAGGACGTGGCCGAGGCCCTCAGGCTTGCCACCGCGCTTGTCGAACCGGGAGACGTGGTGTTCGTCAAGGCCTCCAGCGAGATCGGGCTCGGCGCCTGCGCCCGTGCGCTGGCCGGCGCCTGACCGCCGGCGCATCGCCGAGGGGCCGGGCGGACCGGGCGAGTTCACGCCGACGCACCGCCTGGCCGGACCCGGCCGGGCCGGTGGCGGCACCGTCACCGTGGCCGGCACCGACCAACCTGCCGGCACAAGCCATCGAAACGGAGTTCCATGCGCACCATCGGTCTCATCGGCGGGTTGAGCTGGGAATCGACGATGATCTACTACCAGATCGTCAACCAGCGGGTACGCGAGCGACTCGGCGGCAGCCATTCCGCCAACAGCCTCATCTGGTCGGTCGACTACACGACCGTCGAGGACCTCATCTTCGCCGACCGCTGGGACGAGGTGGGTACGCTGCTGGCCGACGCCGGCGGGAAACTGGAGGATCTCGGCGCCGAGGTCCTGCTCGTCTGCAGCAACACCTTCAGCCGGGTGAGCGACGACGTGGCGCGGGCCACGGGCGTGCCCGTGCTGCACATCGCCGACGCCGTGGGCGCAGAGGTCCGCGCCAGGGGGATGCGCAAGGTCGGCCTGCTGGGCACTCGCTTCACCATGGAGCAGCCCTTCTACCGGGATCGGCTGGCCGCCCACGGCTTCGACGTGATCGTCCCGCGGCGCGAGCAGCGGGAACTGGCCCATCGCGTGATCTTCGACGAGCTGGTGCGCGGGGTGCTCCGGGAATCCTCCAGGGACGCGTACGCCCAGATCATCGCCGATCTCGCAGCCGGCGGAGCCGAAGGCGTCATCCTCGGCTGCACGGAGATCGAGCTCCTGATCACCGAGAAGGACACCGCCGTCCCGCTGCTGCCGAGCGCTCGGCTGCACGCGGAGGCGGCGGCCGGCTTCGCGCTGGCCGGCTGACGCACCCTCGGTCGCCTTCCTTCCCGGCGCGCCGGCGTTACCCCGGGCAGCTGCGGGGGCCGACGCTCTGCCCGGCACCGACGACGGTGACCTGGGCAGGGCCTCCCGGCGCCGTGGCGGCGGCCGTGCACACGATCTGCTCGACGGCCGGTGCGGACAGATCGCCGGCCGGAGTGGACAGGGTCACCACCAGGTGGCCGGCCGGCCTGGCGGTCACCGAGAACGGACCGGCTTCGGGCGGGACCTCGGTGGTGAATCCGTTCGCCCGCTCCCCCGCGGTGGGTCCGTCCGCCAGCAGCGTGAGCGTGTCCGCCGGGAACATCGGACGATCACGGGGCCGCGTCACCGCGCTGATCCGGCCGTTCTTCACCAGATAGAGGGTGGTCGTCGTGGTCGGTGCGACGCGTCCGCTCGGCGGGTCGCCGGCGGGGATGACGTCGCTGGGTTGCACGCCGCAGCCGGCCACGGCGGCGAGCGACACGAGGCCCGCGGCGAGCATGCGGCGGGCGGGTCCGGTCCTCATTCGGGGCCTCCGTCCGGATCGGGTGCCCGGCGTGGCAGGCGCAGCGTGAACACGGCGCCGCCGTCCGGGGCGTTGGCGACGGTGAGGTCGCCTCGGTGCAGACGCGCGTTCTCCCGCGCGATGGCCAGGCCCAGGCCGCTGCCCTCGGACCTGGCCCTGGTCGCGCTGGCCTTGTAGAACCGGTCGAACACGTGCGGCAGCACCGCCTCGTCCAGCCCCGGTCCGTGGTCGCGGACCTCGAGGGTGATCCAGTGCGGGTCGGCGCGAAGCCGTACCGACACCGGTGGCTCGCCGTGCCGCAGGGCGTTGCCGACCAGGTTCGCGAGGATGACGTCCACCCGGCGCGGGTCCAGCCGCGCCGTCACCCCGGCCGGTATCTCGGCCTCCACCCGCTCCGACCAGCCCCGGACGCGCAAGGTCGCGCGCACCAGTTCGGCCACGTCGACCTCGTTCGGCGCGAGGGCCGCGACACCGGAGTCGAACCTGCTGATCTCGATGAGGTCGTTCACCAGAGCGGTGAGGTTGAGGGTCTCCTGGCTGACCAGCCTGGCGGCCCTGCCGGCGGGATCGGGCAGCCGGGCCGCCTCCTCCTCCAGGACGTCGGCGACCGCGGTGAGCGCGGCCAGCGGGGTGCGCAGCTCGTGGGACACGTCGGCCACGAACCGGCGGGCGTCGGCCTCCATCTCACGAAGCTGCCTGACGAGCCGCTCCAGCTCCGCGGCGGTGTTGTTGAACGTGCGCGACACGTCGGCGAGCTCGTCGGAGCCGCGCACCGCGATCCTGGTCCGCATCTCGCCCTCGCCCAGCAGGCGTGCCGCCCGGCCGAGCTCGCGCACCGGGCCCAGCACGCCACGGGTGGCCAGCAACGCCAGGACGACCGCGAACGCCAGGGCCGCCCCGCCGATGAGCCAGGCGCGTGCGGCGAGTTCGTCGACGCTGCGCTCTTCGGGAAGCAGGCTGCGCGCGCTGTAGACCTCGATGCCGGACACCCGCGTCGACCGGTCCTGCTCGATGATCAGCAACGGCATGCCGATGATCAGGATGGGCGCGTCCCGCCAGACCACGCGTTGCCACGCGGTACGGCCGCCGGCCACCACCTGCCGCAACTCCGGTGAGATCACCTTGAGGTCCGAGAGCCGGGCGTTCCCGTCCGGCCTCCAGGGCCCCGACCCCGGCGCCGGGGGCGAGGCCGGGGGGAGCGGCGAGTGCGTCTCGCCGTAGACGGCGACCGCGAAGCTGTTCTGGTCGGCCGCGGCCGCGGCGATCTCGCCGAGCTCGTCCGGGCCCGGCGCCGCGCTCCGCAACGGGTAGAGCGCCTCCAGGCGGCTGGTCATCGCCTGCACCGCGGCGTCCTGGGTCCTCTGCAGGATGGCGTTGCGGGCCTGGACGTAGATCCCGCCGGCCACCGCCGCCGCGGTGACCACGCACAGCAGCGCGAAGGCGGACAACAGCCGGGCACGCAGCCCCAGGCTCGGCCGGGGTGTCACCGGCGGCTCACACCGGCCCGAACCGGTACCCGAACCCACGCACCGTCTGCACGTAGACGGGCGCCGCCGAGTCGTCCTCGATCTTCGCGCGCAACCGTTGCACGCACGCGTCCACCAGGCGCGAGTCGCCGAAATACCCGTGCTCCCACACCGACTCCAACAGCTGCTGGCGGCTGTGCACCCGGCCCGGCGTGCCGGAGAGTTCGAGCAGCAGGCGCAGCTCGGTCGGGGCGAGGTCCACCGGCACGCCGCGTTTGGCGACCACGATCCCGGCACGGTCGATGGTCAGCTCCCCGTGCCGCTCCAGCTCCGCCTGCTCCCGGCCGATCCGCCGGAGCACGGCGCCGATGCGCGCCTCGAGCACCCTGGGCTGCACCGGCTTGACCACGTAGTCGTCGGCGCCCGCCTCCAGCCCGGCCACCACGTCCATGTCGTCGCCGCGCGCGGTCAGCATGATGATCGGCAGCTGGCCGGCGGCCCGGATGCGGCGGCAGACCTCGAACCCGTCCATGCCTGGCAACATCAGATCGAGCACGACGACGTCGGGAAGGTCCGTACGCAGCCGCTCCAGCCCCTGCTCGCCGGACTCCACCGCGCGCACCCGGTATCCGTGCAAGGTCAGGGCCAGCTCAAGGCCCTCCCGCACGGCCGGGTCGTCCTCGATCAACAACACTCGCGACACGCCCCCGAGTTTCACAGCACGCCCCCGTAACTCGTCCGCCGGTCGGTCCCGTCCACTGTCGACCGGCCGTGTGCCCGCCTCGTCTTCGCCGTGTCATGGTTGTGTCACGGCCTCGCCGACGGTCGCGCCGACGGTGGCCGCCGTCGACGAACGGTGACATGCGGCGTACAGCGCGCGCATTCGGCACCAATCGTAGTTCGTCGGGCGGGACCCGCCACAAGAACCCCCGCACCGTCAAGCGCTGAGCCGCGGTGGCGCGATCTCCCGCACCTGGTGACAGCGCTCTCACCAAGACCCCGATCAGTCGAGAACCTTGATCTTCTTCATGGTCGGCTGGGAGATCACCCGGGCCACCCCGGGAATACCGATGATCTTCCCGGTCTGGAACGCCTCGTAGGCGGCGTAGTCGGCGACGAGAACGCGCAGGTGGTAGTCGGGGGTGGCGAACAGACGGCGGAACTCGACGACCTCGTCGTAGGCGGCGATGGTCCTCTCCAGTTGCTCCAGGGTCTTCAGATCGCTCACGGCGACCTCGATGGAGACGATGACCTCCAGCCCGCCGCCGAGGATCCCGTGATCGACCGTCGCCCGGTAACCGGTGATGACGCCCGCCTCCTCCAGGCGCTTCACCCGGCGTAGGCACGGGGGCGGAGTGAGCCCCACGCGCCTGGCGAGCTCGACGTTGGTCAACCGGCCGTCCTGCCGCAGGTGAAACAAAATTTCGCGATCAATGGCATCAAGTATGTTTTCATTGCTCATATTGCGATTCTAGAGCCAGAATCGGGAACCATATGAGGTTGATTTCAACCTAGAATTACGTCAATTGCATTCCGGCGGCTTAACGCCCCGCTTTCCGCCGTGCACGCCCATACGGGCTCCGGGGGCGAGCCGCACCGTGACACCGTCCGACGAGAGGTGAGAACCCGTGACGAACCACGCCGCGCAGGTCGGAGCCTGGCTGGACGAACGGGCCGAGGAGATGGCTCTGCTTCTCGAACGTCTCGTGGCCGTCGACTCCGAGAACCCGCCCGGCCGCGCGCTGGGCCGCTGCGCGCGGGTGCTGCGCGAGGCGATGGACCGTCTCGGCCTGTCCCCGGAGATCATCGACCTCGTCGACCCGTCCGGTGAGCTCGAAGAGCCCTGCGTCGTGCGCGGCACCGCCGGCGACGGTGACAGGCTCGTCTACTTCCACGGCCACTTCGACGTGGTGCCCGCCCAGAGCCGCGGGCAGTTCACGGCCGTACGCCGCGACGGGAGGATCATCGGCCGGGGCGCGGCGGACATGAAGGGCGGCATCGTCAGCATGCTCTACGGCGCCGCGGCGGCCAGGGATCTGGGGCTGCTCGGCGACGGGCGGATCGTCGTGCACCTGGTGTGCGACGAGGAGACCGGCAGCGTCGTGGGCGCCGGGCACCTGCGCGCCGCCGGGCTGATCGAGCCGGCCGCGCTGGCCATGGTCACCGCCGAACCCAGCGGCGGGGCCATCTGGAACGCCGCCCGCGGCGCCGTCTCCGTCCGCGTCGACATCCGGGGCCGCGAGGCCCATGTCGGGCAGGCGAACCTCGGTGTCAACGCCTTCCGGCAGATGCTGCACATCGCCCGCCCCGTCGAGCGGTACGCCGCCGAGATGGCCGGGCGGCACACCGGCTTCCCGATGAGCGACGGTGACGCTCGCGGCAGCATGCTCGTCGTCGGCGGCCTGTCCGGCGGCGGCTCCAACTTCAACGTCGTGCCCGGCTCGGCCTTCTTCACCGTCGACGGCCGCTACAACCCCGAAGAGGATCTGGAGGGCGAGCTCAAGCGCCTGACCGGCCTCATCGAGGACGCCGCCCGCGAGATCGGCGCCGACGTGTCGATCCGCACGACCCAGCTGCAGCCCTCCGCCGGCACCGGGCGCGACCATCCCGCGGCCGTCGCGCTAGCCCACGTCGTCGGCGACGTCCAGGGCGCGCCGGCCCGGTTCGAGATGTGCGCGGGCATCCTGGAGACCCGCTGGTACGCACAGCTCGGCATCCCCGCCTTCGGCTACGGCGCGGGCCGCCTGGACGTCTCGCACGGCCCCGACGAGTACATCGACGAGATCGCCATGCGCCGCTGCGCCGCCGTGTACGCCCGCTACGCGAGCGACATGCTGTCCTGACGAACCGGGTGCGGGCCCGCCCCGGTGGTGTCCCGGCGGGCCGCACCCGGAGGCGTCAGGGGGTCAGCCGGTGGAGGTCACGGGGGAAAAGGGTGGCACGGCGGATGTTGTCGGCCCCCGTCAGCCGGGTGGTCCACCGTTCCAGGCCGATGGCGAAGCCACCGTGCGGGGGCATCCCGTGCCGGAAGGCGGCGAGATAGCCGGCGTACGGCTCCGGCGACTCCCCGCGGGCCGCCAGGGCCGCGAGATAGTCCTCGTGGCGGTGCAGGCGCTGGCCGCCGGTGACGAGCTCCAAGCCGCGAAAGAGCAGGTCGAAGCTGTTGGAGTACTGCGGCCTGCCGGGCTCGGGGTGGGTGTAGAAGGGGCGTTTGGCCATCGGGTAGCCGGTGACGAACAGGAACTCGCTGCCGTGCTCGCGCAGCGCCCACCGCGACAGCCAGCGTTCGTGGGCCGGGGCGAGGTCCGGCTCACCCCGGGGGTCCTCATCGGTGTGGGCGGCCAGGAGTTCCTGGGCCCGGGCGAAGTGGATCTCCGGGATCCGTTCCGGGACGTCGGGCAGCTCGACGCCCAGCAGCGCGCACGCCTCGCCGGCGTGCCGTTCGACGGCGGCCGTCATGCCCGCGATCACCTCGCGCAGCACGGCCATCACCTCCCGGTGGTCGCCGACGAAGCCGAGCTCGGCGTCCAGCGAGGTGTACTGGGCCAGGTGCCGCGCGGTGTCGTGGGGTTCGGCCCGGAAGACCGGCCCGGTCTCGTAGACGCGCTCGAAGACGCCGACCATCGCCTGCTTGAAGAACTGCGGTGACTGGGCCAGGTAGGCGCGGGTGCCGAACCAGTCGATCCCGAAGACGCCGGCACCGGACTCGGTCGCCGAGGCCACCACCTTGGGCGTGTGGATCTCGGTGAAGCCGAGCGCGTCCAATGTCGCGCGGAAACCCGCCACCGAGACCGCGGAGATGGCGTGGGGCGCCCGCAGCAGCGGATGGCGCAGGGTGACCGGGGCATGGTCGAGGATGGTCGGCAGGGTCGCCGGGACCGCGGGACGGTAGAGGTCGAACGGCGGGGCGGCGGCCGGTCCCGACAGGGCGGTCACCGCCGGGGACGTCACCTCGGCTCCGCCGGGAGCCTGGGGGCTGGCGGTCACGGTCCCGGTGATCTGCAGGACGGTCTCTTCTGGGTGGCCGCCGGCCGCGGCCATGGCCTCGGGCTCGGTGACCACGGCCTGGACCAGGCCGGAGCGGTCCCGCAGGACGAGGAAGACCACGGATTTCAGGGTTCGCCTGCGGTGCAGCCAGCCCTGGACGGTCACCTGCCGGCCGATTCGCCGCGGGAGCTCCGCGGCCAGGGTTCTGCGGGTGGACGGGACAGTCGCGGATGAGGAGATCATCACAAACCTCTGGTCAGTGAGTGGTGATCCCTTGGGAGTGCGGGCGAGAAGGGAACTCGCGGTGCCACCGCACTTTCACCGCCGTGGCGACGGCGGCCTCGATGGGCCCGGTGACGGGGGCCGGCCGGCGGGGCATTGGGCGCGGACGCCGTTTCTCCCCGCACTCGGGAGGGTCTTCGTCACCGGGGACGGGGCCGCCTTCGCAGCTGCCGGCGGCTCTCTCCTGCCCGCCCTGATCCCGTGACTACTCGTCTCCGTCAATGCGTTGCCGGAAGAGTACGCGTGCGCTGTCACGCATCGCAACCACAATCGCCGCGCGTCGCGGAGCACGCCGAGAAGGCGGCCCGTAGGTTCCGCGGCCGGGGCAGGGTCGGCCGGTCGGCGGTCCGGGTGGCGCCCGCCGGGGAGGATCGGGCAGGCGTTCCCGCGGCCCGTGGCCTCGGCGGGGGCGAGCGCGGGAGGCGAGCGCAGGGGCCGAGCGGGGTCAGACGGGCCGGCGGGTGGGCGTGATCGTGATCCGCTGGAGGGTCGCGCGCGGCGGCAGCGTGGCGATGAAGCCGACGGTCTCGGCGATGTCCTGCGGCGTGAGCCACTCCGTCGTCTTCCCGGAACCTCTCAGCCACCGGAACGCACCGTTGCCGGTGACGTGGCGCCGTGGCCTGGTTTCGGCGACGCCCTGTTCGAGCCTGGACACCCGCACGTTCTTGACGCCCAGCTCGACACGCAGGTGATGCGAGAGGCGGGTGACGTACGTCTTGGTGCCGGAGTAGACGGCGAAGTCGGGGAAGCCGTTCCGCGCCGCGATCGACGAGGCGTTGATCAGATCGGCCACGCCACGCTCACCGGCGGCCTTGACCAGCTGCGGGGTGAACGCGCCGAGGACGTTCGTCAGCCCGGTGATGTTGAGGTCGATCTGACGCCTGCACCGATCGGCGACCGGCTCCTCGATCGGGACGGGCAGCATGACGCCCGTGTTGTTGATCAGCAGGTCGGCGTCTTTCAGCTCGGCCGCCACCCGGCCGGCGGCCGAGCGCACCGCCGCGGCGTCGGTCACGTCAACGGCGATCGCCAGGGCGGTGCCGCCGTTCTTCCCGATCCGGGAGACCAGCCTGTCCAGCCGGTCCGCACGCCGGTCCAGGACGGCGACACGCGCGCCCAGCCCCGCCAGGTGTTCGGCCGAGGCCTCGCCGACGTCGTCGAAGGCGCCGGTGATGACCGCCACGCGGCCGGTCAGGGGCTTGCCAGGGATTTTCCCGAGCATGGGCACACCTCCCAACGAGAAACGGATCAAGGGATGGGCCGTGGCCGGCAACCGTCCCACACATCCAGCACACCACCTCCGAGCTCCGTTTACGGGGCCGGAACAGGCCCTGAGCAGGCAGGTACCCGCAGGGCCACCCGGCGAAGGCGCGCCACACCCGGCGGGTCCACACTGGAGACATGGACCGTGGTAGCGAGATCGCCGACTTTCTGCGCTCCCGCCGGGCCCGGGTCACCCCCGGTCGGGCGGGGCTGGCGGATGACGGCCGCATCCGGCGGGTGCCGGGACTGCGCCGCGACGAGGTCGCCCGCCTCGCCGGAGTGAGCACCGAGTACTACACCCGTCTTGAGCAGGGCCGCGCCAGAAACCCCTCCCCGGAGGTCGTCGCGACCCTCGCACGCGCGCTCCAGCTCGATCTCGCGGAGCGCGAGCACCTCACCGACCTGCTGGCGCGGCCCGTACCGGCTCCCCGTACCCCCGCCGGCCCGCAGCGGGTCCGCCCGGGCCTGTACCTCACGCTCCAGGCCCTGGAGCGCGTCCCCGCCTTCATCCTCGGCCGGCGCACCGACGTGCTGGCCGCCAACCACCTGACCTGCGCGGTCCTGACGGACTTCGAGGCCATCCCCGCCCCCCGGCGCAACCTCGCCCGCTACTACCTCCTGGACCCGGAGGCCCGTGACCGCGTCGGGAACTGGGCGGAGGCGGCCTCCGAGACCGTCGCCATGCTCCGCTTCGAAACAGGCCGCCACCCGCACGACCGGCTGCTCGCCGACCTCGTGGCCGAGCTCACCCTGCGTTTACCCCAGTTCACCACCTGGTGGAACGACCACCACGTCCTGCGCCGCACCCATGGCAGCAAGCACTACCACCACCCCGTGGTCGGTGATCTCCATTTCTTCTACGAGACCTTCCAGCCTCCCGACGACCCCGACCAGACCCTGTGCGTCTACAACCCCGAACCCGGCTCCGCCACCGCCGAGGCCCTGCGGCTGCTGAGCCGGACTCCCTCCCGGCCCCGGGGGTGAGGGACGGGCATGAGAGGACTCGGCGGCAGCACGCGGAAAGGCGCTGCGGGCGGGCGCCGCGCCGAAGGCGGAGGGCGGCGTGATCGCCGCCTACTCCTGGACGATCGCCGCGGTCTGGAGGCGTGCCGCGTCCTGGCCCGGTGGGACTCCGAACATGCGCCGGTACTCGCGGCTGAACTGCGACGGGCTGTCGTATCCGACGGCGTATCCGATCGCGGCCACGTCGTGCGGCGCCGCGATGAGTCGCAGGCGGGCCTGCTGGAGCCGGAGTTGTTTTTGATACTGAAGTGGACTCATGGCGGTCACCGCACGGAAGTGCCGGTTGAGCGAGGAGACGCTCATCCCGACCGCGTCGGCGAGGTCGTCGATGCGAATCACCTCGTCATAGCGGGCCCTGATCCACCCGATCGCACGGGCGACGAGGGTCGTGCGGCTGTCGGCCAGGCCGATCTGTCTGACCAGGTCCGCCTGGGGTCCGTTCAGCAGCCGCCAGTGGATCTCGCGTCGCACGCCGGGGGCCAGTATCGGGATGTCGGGTGGCTCGTCCAGCAGGCGCAGCAGCCGGACAACGGCGTCGAGCAGCTTGTCGTCGGCGTCACTGGTCGCGACGCCCGGTCCGTCGTTGGGCGCACGACTGGAGCGAACGACGGCGGGACCCGCTTCCACCAGCAGTTGCGCGATGGTCGCGGGCCGCAGCGGGAGTCCGAACCCGAGGAACGGCTCGGCGGGCGTGGCATGCGTGATCTGTGAGGTCAGGGGGAGGTCGACGGTCACGACGAGGTACTGGCCCGCTTGGTAGTCAAAGACGCGATCATTGAGGACAGAGCGCTTCGCTCCCTGGGCGACCAGGGCGAACATGGGGGTGGTGACCGTGCCCAGCGGTTCGGTCACGTGCCCGGTCGAGAACACCGTGACTCCCTCGATCCCCAGCGGGCGGGGACCACCCGCGGCCAGTCGCGCGATCCGGTCGCGAAGTTCCTCCAGGTGACGCACCACACCAGTGGACCATGAAGGTATGGACGAAACCAAGATGATCCGGGCAAGGTTGAGCGGATCGTGCAACGTTGCGCGCGTATCGTTCTAGGGGATCGCGACGCTTCGGGCTCAAATGGAGGAACGCGGGGAGACGGCGTCCATGCCGTCCCCACCTCTATCAGCTTGGAGTCACGGGATGTCGCTCGATTCCTACGTCACGCTCGGCCGATCGGGCCTGCGGGTCAGCCCGTTCACGCTCGGCACGATGACCTTCGGTGAGGATCACGGATGGGGCTGCAGCCCAGAGGAGTCCAGGAACATCCTTGCGGCCTACCTGGACGGGGGCGGCAACTCGATCGACACGGCCAACATCTACACCAACGGCCACTCCGAAAAGATCATCGGTGACTACTTCGCCGGCCGGCCCGCACTACGTGATCGAGTAGTGATCGGCACGAAGTTCTTCGGCAACCTGTACGAGAACGACCCCAACGGCGGCGGAGCCAGCCGTAAGGCGATCGTGCAACAGCTGGAGAACTCGCTACGGCGCCTGCGGACCGACTACGTCGACGTCTACTGGCTGCACAACTTCGACCCGTCCACGCCGGTCGAGGAGACCCTCCGCGCGCTGGACCACCTGATCGGCGACGGCAAGGTCCGCTACGTCGGATTCTCCGACGTGCCGGCCTGGGCGACGGCCGAGGCGGCCACCATCGCACGCCTGCGCGGCTGGGCCCCGATCATCGCCCTGCAGCTGGAGTACTCCCTGCTCGAGCGGACCTCGGAAGGGGAGCTGATCCCCATGGCCCAGGCCTTGGGAATGGGCGTGATGGCGTGGGGGCCGCTGAAGAGCGGGTTCTTGTCCGGCAAGTACTCCAGTGCCGGCACCGGCCCGGTGGACACCGCTCGCGCGCAGCTGGTGGGCGCCCCGAGCAAAGCCGACCATGTCGTGATCGACGCGCTCAACGACGTCGCCGGCGACGTGGGCGCCAGTCCCGCTCAAGTGGCCCTGGCCTGGGTACGGGGCCGTCCCGGGATCACCTCCACCCTGATCGGAGCACGCCGCATGGACCAGTTCGAGGTCAACCTGCACGCCCTGAACGTCACCCTCACCGAAACCCAGCGCGCCACGCTCGATGACGTGTCCACTCCCACGCTGAACTTTCCCGCCGAGAACAACAGGCACCTGGGCCGCACGCTGCAGTTCGCCGGAGCCACCGTGGACGGGTTCCCGTCGATGGTCTCCCCGCTCCTGCGGGCCGGCAGCGCTCGCTACTGAGACGCGGGCCGGCGCGCCGGCCGTCACCGGTCCAGCCTGCCCGCCCTGTCCCGCAGGTAGCGCTGTTCGGGAAGGCTCGTGGTACGCCGGGCCGCCAGCCGGTAGTTCTCTCGCGCGGCGGCGTGCTCGCCGGCCAGCTCCTGCAGGTGGGCGCGCACGGCGTGGAGGCGGTGGTGACGGGTGATCCGGGAGTCGCCGTCCAGGCTTTCCAGCAGTTCGAGCCCGGCCCGGGGCCCGCGGGTCATCGCGACCGCGACGGCGTGATTGAGCGTGGCCATCGGGTTCGGCGCGATCCGGGTGAGGATCGCGTACAGGATGCGGATCTGTTCCCAGTCGGTGTCCCCGGCTCGCGGCGCCTGGACGTGCAGCGCGGCGATCGCCGCCTGGAGCTGGTAGGGACCGAGGGCCGAGGCGGACATGGCGTCGGTGATCAGCGCGGCGCCCTCCTTGATCATGGCGGCGTCCCACCGGTTCCGGTCCTGCTCGGCCAGCGGCACGAGGGTGCCGTCCGGGCCGGTGCGGGCCGCTCGGCGGGCGTCGGTCAGCAGCATCAGCGACAGGAGCCCGGCGACCTCGCCGTCGTCCGGCAGGGACCGGTGCACCATCCGGGTGAGCCGGATCGCCTCCGTGGTGAGCTCGCCGCGGTGCAGGTCGGGTCCGGAGCCGGCGGTGTAGCCCTCGTTGAAGATCAGATAGAGCACGTGCAGGACGGCGTCCAGCCGTCCGGCCCACTCCTGGGCGCCCGGCGTCTCGAACGAGGCGCCGACGGCCTTGATCCGTTGCTTGGCGCGGCTGATCCGCGGCGCCATGGTGGCCTCCGGCATGAGGAACGCCCTCGCCACCTCGGCGGTGGTGAGGCCGCCGACGGCGCGCAGCGTGAGCGCCACCTGGGAGGCGGGCGTCAGCGCCGGGTGGCAGCACAGGAACAGCAGCGTGAGGGTGTCGTCGTGGTCGCGAGGGCTTTCGTCTCCGGGAGCCGGCGCGAGGCCGGCGTCCGGCGCCTCCCGCACCGCCGCGGCGGCCTCCCTGCGGCGGCGGGCCTGCTCGCTGCGTACCTGGTCGATCAGACGGCGGGAGGCGACGGTCACCAGCCAGGACAGCGGACTTTCCGGGACGCCCTCGGCGGGCCACCGCGTCGCGGCCGCGAGCAACGCCTCCTGCACCGCGTCCTCGCCCTCCTCGAACCCGCCGTAGCGGTGCAGGAGCACGCCGAGGACCCGCGGCGCCAGCTCGCGCAGCAGGTCCCCGAGGTGTTCGGAGGCGTTCACATCTCCATCCCGGCCGCGTCCATCAGCGGCCGCACCTCCACGCCGCCGACCTGATCGCTCGACATCAGGGTGGCCAGTTCCACGGCGCGCTCCCGGCTCTCGCAGTCCACCACGTACTGGCCGGCGACATGGTCCGGGGTCCGCAGGTACGGGCCCTCGGTCACCGTCACCACGCCGCCCCTCACCCTTACGACGGCGCCGATGGAGGGATCGGCGAGCGCGTGGGCACTGATCAGTTCCCCCGCCCGCCCGGCCACGGCCAGGAAGTCCTCATGGTCGAACCCCTCCCCCGGCGGGTCCGCCGCGTCCAGGTAGAGACTCAGCAGGAACTTCACCGCGTGCTCAGCCGTCCGCCGTGCCCGCGTGGACCACCGGCCGCACCTCGATGCCCAGGCCCTCGACGCCGGCGTCCGGAATGAGCGCGGCCAGTTCCAGGGCACGTTCCCTGTTCTCGCACTCCACCAGGTAGTAGCCGCCCAGGTACTCCTTGGCCTCAAGGTAGGGCCCGTCCGTCACCGCCGGGACGCCGCCCCGGACCTTGACCACGGCGCTCCGCGACGGGTCGGCCAGCGCGACGGTGCCGATCATCTCCCCGGACCTCCTGACGGTCTCCATGAACGCGCCGTGGCCCCTCATCACCTCGTCGCGCTCCTCCTCGGTCAGCGCGTCCCAGATCCGCGGGTTGTTGTGCATGATCAACAAGAATTTCACGTCGTCTCCTCCGAAGGCCGGGCGGCGCCCCTGAGGCGCCGTTCACCATGAAGTCGGAGCCGGTGCCGCATTCTTGCGGTACCGGACCGCAAGGATCTCCACGCTGTTTCGACTACCTCCCGAAAGGGGCACCTGACCTGGGCGTTCCATCAGAAGATACTTGCCGGCTCCCCGAAGGAGAACGCATGTCGCAGCTGTTGAGGGTGCAATGTTTCAACGTGTCGCAGGACGGGTTCGGTACCGGTGAGGGGCAGAGCCTGGAGCGGCCCTTCGGCCACGCGGACCCCACCTCCCTGTGGTCCTGGGCGAGCGCCACCGCCGGCTGGGTGAACCGCACCGACCCCGGAGGCACCCGCGGCCTGGACGACTACCTGACCCGCGCCCATACCAGCAACATCGGGGCGGAGATCATGGGGCGTAACAAATTCGGCCCCCAGCGCGGCCCCTGGGAGAACCACGAGTGGCAGGGGTGGTGGGGAGGCACCCCGCCGTTCCACACGCCGGTCTTCGTGCTCACCCACCACGAACGCCCGTCCTTCACCCTGGCCGACACCACCTTCCACTTCCTCGACGCGACACCGGCCGAGGCGCTGGCACGCGCGAGGCAGGCCGCAGGCGGCCGGGACGTGCTCCTCGGCGGCGGAGTCGCCACCATCCGCGAGTTCGTCCAGGCCGACCTGGTCGACGTGATGCACATCGCCGTCGCGCCCGTCGGCCTCGGCCGAGGCGAACGGCTGTGGAACAGCCACACCGACCTGCTCGACCGCTTCCACCTCGAGACGGTACCGAGCCCCAGCGGAGTCACCCACCTCCTGTTCTGGAGACGGTGACCACCGCCCCCGCACGATCGCACGCGCATGCCGCGATGAGCGCGTACCTGCCCGTCGACCCCGGGACGGGCAGGTCGTCAGCGGTGTGACGGTTCCGGGACCGCGGGTGCCTCAGCGATCGGCCGGGACCGGGACGAGGCCGTCGGCGACGAGACCGGCGAGGACCGCCTCCCCCAGGACCTGGACCGCGGACTGCGGGCGGACCATCACCGTGAGTTCCTTGATCAGGCCGTCCCGGTCGAACTGGAGGAGGTCCATGCCGTGGATCTGCTTGCCGCGCACGGTGGCCCGGAACAGCAGGACGGCCGACGGGGCCTCGGTGCCGTCGGTGCTGGTCTGCGCGGTGCCGTCGAAGTGCCCGATGTAGCGGAAGTCGTCCTCGAAGGTGCGCAGCAGGACACCGAGGAGCCCCAGGACCATGGCCCTGCCCTCGAAGGGGGTGAACTTCACCGGGCTGTACACGCGGACGTCGTCGGTGAGCAGGGCGCCCAGCGCGGCGAGGTCGCGGCTCTCGACGGCGGCCCGGAAGCGGTCTGCGGTGGTCATGACTGCACCTCAATACTCAATAAAATGATTAATCAATTACTTGAGTATCATGGCGGACAAGCACTGGGAAAGAGGGAGGACGGGGGCGACTCGATGGCGTTGCGGCACGCCGTGCTGGCGGCACTGATGGACGAGGAGCTCAGCGGGTACCAGCTGGCCAAGGCGTTCGACATGGGCGTGGCGAACTTCTGGCACGCCCTGCCCCAGCAGCTGTACGCCGAGCTGGCCAAGCTGGAGAGGGAAGGGCTGGTCGCCGGCCGGGAGGTGGTCCAGGACACCCGGCCCAACAAGCGCCTGTTCAAGGTCACCGAGACCGGCCTGGCCGAGCTGGAACGGTTCGCGGCGACCGCCGGCAAGCCCTCCTTCATCCGTGACGACCTTCTCGTCAAGGTCCAGGCCGCCGACCACGTCGACACCGACGAGGTGATCGCCCAGCTCATGGAGCGAGCCGCCTTCGCCGACGCCAAGATCGAACTGTTCGGCGGGCTGCTGCGGCGGATGCGCGGCGACAGGAGCGAGGAGGATTTCCTGCGCCACGGTGAACGCGTCGGCCCCTACCTGACCTGCCTGCGCGGCCTCGCCTTCGAGCGGGGCAACCGGGACTGGTGCCACCGGAGCGCGGCGATCCTGCGGGAGAGGCGGATCTCTCATGCCCGGCGGTGAGCACCTGCGCCACGTCGCCCTCCGGGCACTCCCCGATCCCGCGGTCGCCCGCGGGATCGGGGAAGGCGCGGTCGCGAGCCTCCTGCGGCTGCCCGGTCAGGCGCCGACGTAGGCCGCGAGGTGCTCGCCGGTGATGGTGGAGCGGGCGGCGACGAGGTCGGCGGGAGTGCCCTCGAAGACGATCCGGCCGCCGTCGTGGCCGGCGCCGGGACCGAGGTCGATGATCCAGTCGGCGTGCGCCATGACCGCCTGGTGGTGCTCGATGACGATGACCGACTTTCCGGAGTCGACGAGCCGGTCGAGCAGGCCGAGCAGCTGCTCGACGTCGGCGAGGTGCAGGCCGCTGGTCGGCTCGTCGAGGACGTAGACGCCGCCCTTCTCGGCCATGTGGGTGGCCAGCTTGAGCCGCTGCCGCTCGCCGCCGGACAGCGTGGTGAGCGGCTGGCCGAGGCTGAGGTAGCCGAGCCCGACGTCGGCGAGCCGGCTGAGGATGGCGTGCGCGGCCGGTATGCGCGCCTCGCCGGCGCCGAAGAACTCCTCGGCCTCGGTCACCGACATCGCGAGCACCTCGCTGATGTCGCGGCCGCCGAGGTGGTGGTCCAGCACCGATGCCTGGAACCGCCTGCCCTCGCACTCCTCGCAGGTGGTGGCGACGCCGGCCATCATCCCCAGGTCGGTGTAGATGACGCCGGCGCCGTTGCAACCGGGGCAGGCGCCCTCGGAGTTGGCGCTGAACAGTGCCGGCTTCACGCCGTTGGCCTTCGCGAACGCCTTGCGGATCGGCTCGAGCAGTCCGGTGTACGTCGCCGGGTTGCTCCGTCGCGAGCCGCGGATCGCCCCCTGGTCGACCGACACCACACCCGCGCCCGCGGGGACCGACCCGTGCACGAGCGAGCTCTTGCCGGAGCCGGCGACACCGGTGACGACGACGAGCACCCCGAGCGGGATGTCGACGTCGACGTCGCGCAGGTTGTGCGCCTTCGCGCCGCGGATCTCCAGCGCGCCGGTGGGCTTTCGCACCGTCTCCTTGAGGGTGGCCCGGTCGTCGAAATGGCGGCCGGTGATGGTGCCGCTGGCCCGCAGCCCCTCGACGGTGCCCTCGAAGCAGACGGTGCCGCCCGCCGTGCCGGCGCCGGGGCCGAGGTCGACGACGTGGTCGGCGATCACGATCGTCTCCGGCTTGTGCTCCACGACGAGCACCGTGTTGCCCTTGTCCCGCAGCCGCAGCAGCAGGCCGTTCATCCGCTGGATGTCGTGGGGGTGCAGGCCGACGGTGGGCTCGTCGAAGACGTAGGTGACGTCGGTGAGCGAGGAGCCGAGATGGCGGATCATCTTGACGCGCTGCGCCTCGCCGCCCGACAGCGTGCCCGAGGAACGGTCGAGCGAGAGGTAGCCCAGCCCGATCTCCACGAACGAGTCGAGGGTGTGCCGCAGCGCGGCGAGCAGCGGCGCCACCGACGGCTCGGCGAGGTCGCCGACCCATCCGGCCAGGTCGCTGATCTGCATCGCGCACGCGTCGGCGATGCTGATCCCGCCGATCCGCGACGACCGGGCCGCCTCGCTGAGCCGGGTGCCCTCACACTCGGGGCAGGTGGTGAAGGTGACGGCCCGGTCCACGAACGCCCGGATGTGCGGCTGCATCGCCTCCCGGTCCTTGGACAGGAACGACTTCTGGATCTTCGGGATCAGCCCCTCGTAGGTGAGGTTGACGCCGTCGACCTTCACCTTGACCGGCTCCTTGTAGAGGAAGTCGTGGAGCTCCTTCTCGGTGTACTTGCAGATCGGCTTGTCCGGGTCGACGAAGCCCGACTCGGCGTAGACCCGCACGCTCCAGAAGCTGTCGGACTTCCAGCCGGGGATGGTGAACGCGCCCTCGGCGAGCGACTTGGAGTCGTCGTAGAGCTGGGTGAGGTCGATGTCGGAGACCGCGCCCTGGCCCTCGCAGCGCGTGCACATGCCGCCGACACGGGTGAAGGTCGCCTTCTCGGTCTTGCGGGCGCCGCGTTCGACCGTGATCGCACCGCTCGCCCGGACCGTGGGGACGTTGAAGGAGAACGCGTTGGGCGAACCGATGTGCGGCTGCCCGAGCCGGCTGAAGAGGATGCGCAGCATCGCGTTGGCGTCGGTGGCGGTGCCGACCGTGGAGCGGATGTTGGCACCCATCCGCTGCTGGTCGACGATGATCGCGGTCGTCAGCCCTTCGAGCACGTCGACCTCGGGCCGCGCCAGCGTCGGCATGAAGCCCTGCACGAAGGCGCTGTAGGTCTCGTTGATCAGCCGCTGCGACTCCGCGGCGATCGTGCCGAACACCAGCGAGCTCTTGCCCGAGCCGGAGACGCCGGTGAACACCGTCAGCCGGCGCTTCGGGATCTCGACGCTGACGTCCTTGAGGTTGTTCCCGCGCGCGCCGTGCACGCGGATCAGGTCGTGGCTGTCGGCATCGTGCGGCGCGGGCGACTGCGTGTCCGTCCTGCCGGCCATGTTCATCGTGTCTCCATATGTGTAGGGGGGGCCGCCTTCGCGGTCTCCGCCGGCGTCGCCTGGCTCGATCTAACCAGCTTCGAGCGGTACGTCTGGTTTTCCCTTGTCGGCCCGGTGGAGGCGGGGTCAGCGGTACGGCGTGGCACCGGCGGCACCTCGCCGTCCCGGCCGGAGGACGGCGGAATCGGGCACGGCGCACCGCCCCGAGGCGCCGGCCACCCGGACGCCTCGGCCGTGGTCGCCGGAGGGGTCAGCGGAGCTCGTTGATGCGGGTCAGGTTGCCCGCGGGGTCGCGGACCTCGAAGCCGAGAACGTCACGGTAGAAGGCCGGCGAGGTGTCCGGATCGTCGTGCGGGAGGAAGGCGGCGTGAACGGTGATGTCCATGGCGATCACGCTAGGCGCGGCGCGGGGGCCGGCGCTTCTCGATTCCTGACGGGTCTGGTCACCCGTTTCGCCACGCACGGCGGCATCCCCGCCGTCGCGCGCGCCGCCTGGCGCCGGTAGATGCTGGGCGGCATGCCGACCAGTTCGGTGAAGCGGGTGCTGAAGGTGCCCAGTGACGAGCAGCCGACCGCGAAACAGACCTCGGTGACGCTGAGGTCGCCCCGGCGCAGCAGTGTCATCGCGCGCTCGATGCGCCGCGTCATGAGGTAGCCGTACGGCGACTCTCCGTAGGCGAGCCGGAACTCGCGGCTGAGGTGCCCGGCCGACATGTGCGCGCCGCGGGCGAGCGCCTCGACGTCCAGCGGCTGCGCGTACTCCCGGTCGATCCGGTCGCGGACGCGGCGCAGCCGCGCGAGGTCACGAAGGCGCTGCGCCGGGACGGGCCTGCTGGTCACCCGCACAATCGTATGTCGCCCCGGAATCGCCCGGTGACCTCGCGGTCGGTTCGGGAAACCCGGTGCGCGTCCCGGGTGGGGGCACGCCCTTGAGCGAGGTGACGCGTCCGGGCAGGGCGATCTTGGGGGGGAGGTTCACCCGCAGATGGACGTGATGGTCCTCGCCGTTGAACTCGGCAGGCCCGGTCCAGAAGTCGGCGCACACGTCCCGCGGCCGTACACTGGCGAACATTAGTCATAAATATTGACTATCATGAATCTTTACTAGTTGTGGCCAGGGGAAGACATGACCGAGACGCTCGACCACGAATCGATCTTCGAGCAGGCGTGGCAGGCGCCGGGCACCACGTCGGTGGAACTGCCACCGATACGGGTGAACGACGTGTTGCGCGACCGCTACGACACGCGGCCACCGTTCGCCTACACCGGCGCGCAGCTGTGGGACATGGAGGTCCGCAAGGCCGCGGCACCGGACAGGTACATCCCCACGGTCGTGAGAGCAGGCAGCGCCGAGAAGTTCCCGAGCGCGCGCCACGGCCGGTTCGAGGACTTCACCAGGGTGTCGGTGCAGCGGCTGTGGGCCCACCCTGACCGGTACACGACGGTCATCGAGCATGTCCGTCTCGATCACCGGGACCGGCGCGCGTTCTTCATCGGCGCCGAGCGCTTCGAGACGCCCGACGGCCGCGTCCTCACCGCCGGAACCGGACAGCCGGTCTTCCATGTCGAGCACTCCGTGACCGGTCCGGAGGACGACCCGCTCAACCTCTGGCGCGTCGTCCACCTGACCGACGGACCTGACCCGTCTTTGGTGGCCGCCTTCGACGACCTGGCAGGCGATCGCTACCTGCGGGTGTTCATCGAGGTGCACCTCCGCGAGGATCTCGGACGCGAGCTCGTCCGCCGCTGAGGACGCGACCCCGGCCGGCCGGCGATGGGAACGGCGAGCCGCTCCGCCGCCGGCCGGATCCCCGCGGCGTCGGGACCGCCTCGCGCAGACCGTCCGTGCCGCTGGGCGGTTCCGGGTCGTGCCGCACCACGCCTCGGCGAGACCGGCGAGGCCGAAGCCGATGGCGAGCGTGGTCGGCGGAAGCCTCTCCGGCGCCGGTCGGGGGGCGGGCGCTTCGGCCGGTGCGTGGCGATGGACGAGGGTGCCGGTCATGATGTCCTCCGGGGGCGACGGCCGCGGGCGACGCGGACCGGGCCGACGGCACCGCCGGCGGTGGCGGTGCCGTGTCGGGTGAGGTGATGGTCTCCGGGTGGCGCTCAGACGTCGGCGGCCCGCAGGACGAGGCCGGCGACCTCGTCAGGGTGGGAGGCGAACACCGCGTGGGAGGCGCCCGCGATGCTGACGACCTCGCCGCCGGCGCGCTCGGCCATGAAGTGGTGCGCGGCGGCCGGGATGTTCCTGTCCGCCTCGGCGATCAGGAAGAAGCCGGGCAGCTCCGTCCACGCCTGCGGGCCCTCGGCGGCTTCGTTCAGCGCGGCGGCGGTGATCGGCCGCTGGGTCGCGGCCATCACCCGCGTCGTCTCCTCGGGCACGTCGGCCGCGAACTGGTTTCGGTAGAGCTCCTGCGCGACGTACATGTCCTGGTTGCCGTCCGGCAGCGGCACCGGCCGCAGCGTCTCGGCAAGGGTGCTGCCGGGGAACTTCCCGGACAGGCTCGCCCCGCTCTCGCCCGCCTCCGGAGCGAACGCCGCGATGTAGACCAGAGCGGAGACGTTCTCGGCCCCGGCGGCGGCCTTGCTGATCACCATCCCGCCGTAGGAGTGCCCGACCAGGACGACCGGGCCCTCGATCGTGTCCACCAGCGCACGCACCTGCGCCGCGTCGTAAGCCACCGAGCGCAGCGGGTTGGGCGCCGCGATGACCTGGTGCCCGGCGGCCTGCAGCCGCTCGGCGACCGGGCCCCAGCCGCCCGACTGCGCGAACGCCCCGTGCACCAGGACGATGGTCGGCTTCTTGTTCGTGGCCATGGCTTCCTCCGAAAGGTCTCTCGTTCGTGCTGACGGAAACCATGGTCGGCAGGACGCCCGCGAACAGCACCTGTCAGATGACCGTCGTCCCGACGGTCACCGTCACGGCCGCAGTCATCTGACAGGCGTTGCCCACCGGCCTCGCCTCGACGATGGTTCCCGTCAAGACGAACGCGACGCGCAGCAAGGGGCAAGGGCCATGACCACAGAACTCGTCGGCCGGACATTCGCCGCCGACCTCGCCCGGCTGAAGGTGAAGCTGACCTACGACACGGATTCGAAGATGACCTTCGTGGTCACGTCGGGCGCCGCGATGGTGGCCGACGGTCACACCGAGACCGTCGAGGTGGAGATCACCGAGATCCGCCCGCGGGTCTACCTGGTCTCCTGGCAGGAGGCCACCGGTGCGACCGTGGTCCACGTGGAGGACCTGGAGCACTCCGTCGTGCATTCGACCGTGACCCTCGACGGGCGGCTCTACCGCCTGGCCGGCACTTTCACGGAGGTCTGACGATGTCGAACAAGGAGATCCTCCGCACCGCCATGCGCGAGCTGTTCGAGGACAAGGACGTGACGGCGCTGGATCGCTACTGGGCCGAGCCGTACGTGCAGCACAGCCCGAACCTGCCCAACGGCCTCGCCGGGCTGCGCGCGGCGGTGCCGTCGCTCGAGGGCTTCAGCTGGAACCCGGAACGCATCTTCGAGGACGGTGACTACGTGATCGCGCACAGCCGGGTGAGCGGCTGGATCCCGGAGGGGGACGCGGCGATCGTGGACATCTTCCGCTTCGAGAACGGCCGCATCGTCGAGCACTGGGACGTGGTGCAGCCGTACGTCCCGGCGGACAAGACGCTCAGCGGCAACGCGATGGTGTGAGGGCGTGAGGATGTGAGCGCGACCAACGGTACGAGGCGCCCGCACAGGTCACTTCGGTTCACTTCGGTGCCGATCGACCTCGTGCCGCGCCGTGTGCCGGCGACCGGGCCACCCCGGTCGCCGGCACACGGCGCGGCGAACTCAGCCGGGCCGCTCCCCCTCGACCGGCGGTAGGGCGTCCACCCAGCTGCGCGCCAGCTCGGCCCGGCCGCCCGCCCGCAACAACGCCGCCGGTCCGCGGGACGCCTCCTCGAAGATCGCCAGCGTGCCGCCGTCCGGCTCCTCCAGCAGGAGCCACGACTGGTAGAAGCTCAGCTCGTCGCTCACCGCGGCCCAGCCGAAGCGGGTCGGGCGGACCAGCTCGCCGACGATCCCGTCCAGCACGTGCGGTGGCGTCACGACCACGAAGCGGCCGCCGACGGCGAGCTCGCCGGAGACCTCCGTGCGGTCGACCTCCCGCTGCCAGCTCGGCCACATCTCGACGGCGACCAGATGGGCGAAGACGGCGACGGCCGGGGCCGCCACGCGGCGTTCGTGGCTGACGAAGCTGTCACAGCGGTCCGGGCCCCAGCCCGGGGGCCAGTGGACGCCGGGGTGCGGTTCTGCGCTCATGTCTTCCAGGGTCGCGCGCGCCGCCGCGCCCAGCACCCGTCACATGACTGTCCTGTCCGACCGGTCATAGGCGTTGAGCGCGTCCCGGAGCGCGGCACGCGACGTGATGCCCAGCTTGGGAAAGATCTTGTACAGGTGGTCGCCGACCGTCCGGTGGGAGATGAACAGCCTTTGCCCGATCTGCTTGTTGGTCAGCCCCGCGCCCGCCAGCTCGGCGATCTCACGCTCCTGCGGCGTCAACGGCGACCGGGTGTCCGAGGCCGGACGCCGGGTCAGCCCGGTCGCCCGCAGCTCGTTGGCGGCACGGTCCCGCCACGGAACGGCGCCCAGCGCCGCCAGGGCCTCGTGCGCCAGGGTGAGCTGCTCACGGGCCGCGCCGGTGTCGCGCAGCCGGCGCAGGCGTTCGCCGTAAGCCAGGCGTACCCGGGCCACGTCGAAGGGCCACTGTTCCGGATCCCGCACGGACAGCGCCGCCTCGAACAGGTCACGTGCCGTCTCGTCGTCCGCCGTCAAGGCGGCCGCCGCGGTGCTCAGCAGGCACAGACGCGGCGACAGCGTGCCCAGGCCCGCCTCGCTCAGCGCGGCCGCGTGCGCCGCCGCCTCGGCCCGGCGCCCGGTGTGCAGGCCGGCTTCGACGAGGTCCAGGCCCGCCCACAACGCGGTCGGCCGGTAGGGCGCCAGCCGGCCCGGCGGGCTGACCCGCGCCGCGTTCTGGTAGGCCGCCTCGTGCTCACCCGCGCCGATCTCGGCGAGCGCCCGGGCCTGCGCCGCGAAGTACGTGACCCCGGTGGCCTGGTGGGCGATGGCCCACCGGTTCATCTCGTCGGTCAGCCGCCGGGCCGCCTCGACCTCTCCGGACCCCGCCGCCACGAGCGCGTGAACGTAGTGGAAGTACCAGTGGAAGAAGCGGAACCCGTGTTCGGCGCAGACGGCGAGGCCTTCGTCGGCCATCGTCCGCGCCTCGTCCCAGCGGCCCGCGGCGAAGCCGTCGAGGCCCAGGTGCATGAGTGCGCCGAGGTGGCGGCGGGCCGGCCCCTTGCCGTCCCCGCGCGTCTGGGCGAGATGCCGTTCCGGGCCGCGCAGCCGGGGAAGGCGGTCGGCGAAGACCGCGGCGGTGCCGA
The DNA here is from genome assembly GCF_052983175.1 of Streptosporangium sp. G12. Classification (NCBI taxonomy): domain Bacteria; kingdom Bacillati; phylum Actinomycetota; class Actinomycetes; order Streptosporangiales; family Streptosporangiaceae; genus Streptosporangium; species Streptosporangium sp. G12. Next base: position 39,235 of record NZ_JBRIQO010000048.1, read on the forward strand.
TGCGGATGAGGCGGGTGGGGTCCTCGCCGGTGCCGACGGTGTCGATCAGCGCGTCGAGGGCGGCGACGTCGTCAGCGCCGGCCCGCGCGGGGTCGGAGAACACGGCCGCGTTCACCCGCAGCAGCGGCGGCGGTTCCGGCGTCAGCCGGCCGACCAGGTCGTGGAAGGTGTGCCAGGCCTGTTCGGTGCCCACGTACCAGCTGATCAGCAGCAGGTTGAGCAGGGCCTCGACGAGGTCGGCGTCGCCCGCGGCGAAGCCGTGGTCGCCGGCCTCGATCGCGCCGGCCAGCAGCCGATGCGCGGTGGTCACGTCTCCGTCGGAGTTGATCAGCAGGTGCGCGGTCGCGGCCGCCGCGGGCAGCGAGTGGGTTTCCAGGGATCCGCCCCGCCGCGCGTCGCCCAGCAGCCGGCTCGCGGTCACCAGTTCCCCGCCGGCGTCCGCGCCGATGTAGGCCGCCGCGGCGAGCCGTCGGCTCCGGCCGGCCGGCTCGGGGCTGAGCTCCGCGGCCCGGGTCAGCGTGGTGACCGCGGCGAGCGCGTCCCCCTGCCGAAGCAGGACCTGCGCCGTGGCCTCGAGCTGGGCGGCGATCTCCTCGTCGGGCCCCACCGCCGACTCGGCGAGGTGGCGGACGCGACGCTCCGGGGCGTCGACGACCTCCGCCAGCGTGCCGTGCGCCCAGCGCCGTTCCCGTTCCGTGGACGCCTCGACCACCGCCGCCCCGACCAGCGGGTGCCGGAACGTCAGCCGGTGCGCGTTCAGCCGCACCAGCCGGTCCCCCTCCGCCGGGGCCAGGTCGTCGAGGTCACAGGTGGCGCCGCCGGCTGTCCGCAGGCGGGCCAGGTCGGTGGTGCCGCCGAGCGCGCCGAGCAGCATCATCAGCCGGCACCGCTCCGGCAGGCCGCGCACCCGGGCGGTGTACATCGCCTGCAGCCGCTCGGACAGTGGCAGGACGTCGGGCAACGTGGTGAAGTCCGCTCGCTGGTCGCCGTCCAGCGCGGACGGCAGTTCCAGCAGCGCCAGCGGGTTGCCCGCGGCCTCGGTGAGCAGCCGCCGCCGCACCGCCGGCGCGAGCTCCGGGAAGCGGCGGTCCACCAGGGTTCGCGCCGCCGGAGCCGGCAGCGGAGAGAGGGCCAGTTCGGTCAGCCCGCTGTCGCGGAAGAAGCCGCGCTCACCCGACCGGCAGGCCACCAGGAAGACGATCGGGCTGCCGACCAGGCGGCGGGCGACGAAGCCGAGCACCTCCGCGCTGGTCCGGTCCACCCAGTGGAGGTCGTCGACGAGGACCAGGACCGGCGTCTCGGCCGCGACGGCTCGCAGCCACAGCAACGCCGCGTTCGCCACGACGAGCCGGTCCGGTACCGGCCCGATCTCGAAGCCGAGCGCGCAGCGCAGCGCGGTGCGGTGGTCGGGACCGAGCGAAGCCATCTCGTCGCCGAGCGGGAACAGCAGCTGGTTGAGCGTGGAGTAGTTGATCCCCGCCTCGAACTGCACGCCGGCGGCCCGCAGGACGCGGGCGCCGCGTTCCGCCTCGCCGGCCGCGAACTCGTCGAGTAACGCGGTCTTGCCGACTCCGGCCTCACCGACGACGAGCAGCGCGCCGCCGCGCACCCCGGCGCCGTCGAAGAAAGCCCGGATCGAGCTGATGTCCTCCTCGCGACCGATCAATTCCACTGCCTGATCCTCCAGAAAAGCGGTGGGCTCGGCACGTACCGTCCGAGCAGGTCGATAAGGTCTTGACGGCAAGGTCGGCCAGGACAGGAGTGCGGCGGATGGTCACCCGGGCGGAGCGCAACGCGACGGACCCCGACCTCGGCGTGCTGTCCGGACGGCTCCTGTTCGCGGTGCAACACGAACTCTTCATCACCCTCGCCGGGCAAGGGTTCGACGACCTCAGGCACCGGCACGGCGCCGTGCTCGCGTACCTGGATCCGGACGGCGTCCGGGCCACCGAACTGTCGCGGCTGTCGGGCCAGTCCAAGCAGATCATCGGGGTACTGATCGACGAGCTGGAGGCTCTGGGTTACGTCGAGCGACGGCCCGATCCAAGCGACCGCCGAGCGAAGCTGATCTGTCCCACCGAACGCGGCCTGTCCCAGATGCGCGCCGCCGACACCATCATGACCGCCATCCAGCAGCGGCACGCGCGGCGCCTCGGGCAAAAGAGCTACGACGAGTTCAAGCGCATGCTCACCGATATCACCGAGCACCAGCGCAGCCACCTCCGCTCCGTCGGCGAGGACTGATCAGCGGTCCGTGACGAAGTCCAAGGTCGGCATCGGCGAGACCTGACCGCAGGTCCGTGACGACATGACTCATGATCGCCTCAGTCGTATAGTAAAAAAAATTACTATCATTAAAATGGACTAAATTGCAAAGTGGTCACCCGCCTCACCCGGGGCACCTCCCCGGCAGGCGGCCGACCACAAGATCACGGCCTGGTCCGCCGATCGACCCGGGTGGCGGTGCGAGTGGTCTGCCGGTCCCGCGTCGCGGGACCGGCAGACCACTCGCACAGGATGATCGGTGTGATGCCCGCTCCCGCCGCCGGGCGGCCCGTAGCCCGGCGGCGTCCCGCGCCATGTCCCGCGCCGTTCGGAGCGGACGCACGGTGCGCGGACACGCCGAGAGTCCGGTTCCGACTCGCGCCGGTCGGCGCTGATCGGTTCCGGACTCCTCGCCGGCCTCCCACGCCCCCGCGAGGGTGGGACCCCCTCGTGCGGCATGGTGACCCGCGTCGTCCACGCTCGGAGGCGGGCCTGTCGGCCCGCGTTCCGTGAGGTTCAGGCCTTGCTGCTCCTCTTCTTGGCCTGCATGTTGGAAACGACGCTCACGCAGATGACGGCCATGACGATCTGCACCACGAAGGTCAGCAACGTCCTGTCCGCGAAGCCCAGCAGGTGGGCGATGGCGGTGCCGGCGAGGGCGGCCACGATGCCCGCGAGGATGGTGGGAACCCACCCGATGTCCTGGCGGCCCGGAATCAGCAGCCGGCCGATGCCGCCGGTGATCGCACCGACGATGATGGCGCTGATAATGAACGTGATCATGGTGATCTCCCTGTTCGGGCAGGTCTCAACTGTCGACGGCGAGCCTAGGATGTCCCTGTTGACATGATCTTGACATCCTGTATACGCCGATGACCTGCCTTTATCGGGTGATCGAACCGATCGCGGGGCGCGCTCCCCCGGAAACGGGCCCAGCACGGCGCAGACGGCCGCGGGGTGGAGTTCACCGCCTGTCCAGCACCTTCCCCGAAAAAGGATCATCCGAACATGTCCTGACAAGATATGTCGATGACAGGGCCGCCGCGCGATGCGCGATCGCACCGATCCGGCCCGGCCCTCGAATGATCTCGCTCAAGCGGGACCGGCGACGCGTGGAGCCGCCGGTCCCGGCGGCCGGACGCCGCCACCGCCGGTACGCGCCGATCACCCGGGCGACCCGGCGGCCGGCCCTCACCCACCCCCGCCGGGTCGCCGCCGATGCTCTCCCGGCCCGGACGGCACTAACCTGGGGACACTTTTCGCGTTGGGTTTCGTGTCGGATGAGGAGCCATGTGATGTCCCCGGTTCTGGAGAGTACGGCTCGCGCGCTGCTGCGCAGGATCGCGGTGGAGCAGGCCCAGGGACGCCTGCCCTCGCTGACCGCCGCGGTGGTGCGCGACGGAGAACTCGCCTGGTTCGGCGCGCGGGGCCGGGTGGAGGGGATCGCCCCCACACCCGTCACCCAGTACCGCATCGGCTCGATCACCAAGAGCCTGGTCGCCGCCGTGGTGATGCGCCTGCGCGACGAGGGGAAGGTGGACCTGCTCGACCCGGTCGGCAAGCACATTCCCGACCTCCGGGTCGGCGAGGTGACCGTCGCCCAGTTGCTGTCGCACACCTCGGGGCTGAGCGCCGAGTCCCCGGGGCCGTGGTGGGAGCGGACTCCGGGCGTGCCGATCACCGATCTCGTCGCCGGGCTCGGCCCCGAGACGGCCAAGCACCGGCCGGGACGCCGCTTCCACTACTCCAACGTGGGCTTCGCCCTGCTGGGCGAGCTGGTGGCCCGCCACCGCGGCGTGAGCTGGGCGCAGGCCGTGCAGGAGGAGATCCTGCTGCCCCTGGGCATGCGCGACACCACCGCGCGACCGCGCGCCCCGCACGCCACCGGCTACGCCGTGCACCCCTGGGCGGACGTGCTGCTGCCAGAGCCCGAGCACGACGCGGTCGCCATGGCCCCGGCCGGGCAGCTGTGGTCCACCCCCGCCGACCTCGCCCGCTGGGCGGCGTTCGTGGCCGGGGACACCGGGGACGTGCTCGCCCCGGACACCGTGGCGGAGATGCGCGAGCCCGCGACCGTCGACGACGGTGACGCCTGGACCAGCGGGTTCGGCCTGGGCCTGCAGCTGGCCCGCGCGGGCGGCCGCCGCCTGGCCGGTCACAGCGGCTCCATGCCGGGCTTCCTGGCCACGGTGTGGGCCGACCCGTCCGACAAGGTCGGCGTGCTGTTCACCGCCAACTCCACCGCGGGCGTCAGCCGGAGCCTGCTGACCGACCTGCTGGCGATCCTCGACAAGCACGAGCCGCGCCTGCCCGCCGAGTGGGAGCCCGTCGCCGACACCGCGGGCCTGCTGGAACTGACCGGCCCGTGGTACTGGGGACCCAGCGCGTACGCGCTGCGGCTGCTGCCCGAGGGCGGGGTCTCCCTCAACCCGATCGGCGGCACGGGACGGGCCTCGCGGTTCACCGCCCAGGCCGACGGGACCTGGCTGGGGCTGGACGGCTACTACGCGGGCGAGACCCTGCGGGTGGTCCGCAGGCCCGACGGCACGCCCAGCCACCTGGACCTCAACACCTTCGTCTTCACCCGCACCCCCTACGACCCGGAGGCGGAGGTGCCCGGCGGGGTGGACGAGGGCGGCTGGCGCAGCTGAGCGGCGAGCGCTGCGGCCGGGCCGGTGGCCTCGGCGTACAGGACCTCCACCCGGTGCACCACGCGCGGCGAGCCCAGCGGCACCCCCCGCACCGCCCCGGCCGCCGCGACCGCCACGGACGCGGGCAGCAGGACCAGCCCGTGCCCGGCGGCGGCCAGGTTCAGCACCGTGCGCACGTCCTCGCCGTCGTAGCGGAACCCGGCGCGAAACCCGCCTCCGCCGGCCAGCTCGCGCAGCCGCTCCACCGGTACGGCGACCGGCGCCCGCAGCCACAGGGCGTCGGTCAGATCGGCCAGGTCCAGGCCGCGCCGGTGCGAGAGCGGGTGGCCGCCGGGCAGGACCACCACCAGTTCCTCCTCGACGATCCCGAAGCCTGACAGCGGTCCCACGTCGGGCAGCCGCAGCGGGTCGCTGGGGGCGGCGATCCCGTCGACCAGGCCGAGACCGGCCGCGCCCGAGGCGACCTCCCCGGCGACGCGCTCGCGGGCGACGGTGCGCAGCCCGCATCCCGGGGACAGGCTCCGCACGATCGCCGGGGTGCAGGCCAGCGGGGAGGCGGCCACCGCCAGCCGCCCGGCCGGTCCCGCCGCGGCGCGCAGCACGTCCGCGCGGGCGGCCCGGTGGCGCAGCAGCAGCGACCCGGCGTGTTCCAGCAGGCGCTCCCCCGCCCGGGTGGGCGCCACCGGGCGGCGGTGCAGCAGCGCCAGCCCCAGGTCGGCCTCCAGCGCGGCGATCTGCTGTGAGACCGCCGACTGGGTGTAGCCGAGTTCGGTGGCGGCGGCGGAGAAGGACCGCCGGTCGGCGACGGTGACGAACGTGCGCAGCAGGTGCGGATCCACGGTGCATCAGTATCGCTTATCGAATCACCAGGGATCATCGTTGGCGCTTACCCGGTGGCCGGCGCCAGGATCGGGACATGACCACCGCGAGGATCGCCCTGGTGGGCGACAAGTCACCGTCCGTCCGATCCCATGCCCGCATCCCCGTACTGCTGGAGGCGCTGCGCGAGCGCGACGGGCTTGCGCTGGACGCCTACTGGATCCCCACCACCGAGGCCACCGGCCTCGAGGGGTTCGACGGCGTCTGGATGGTGCCCGGCAGCCCGTACCGCAGCGAGGCCGGTGCGGTGAACGCCGCCCGCACCGCCCGCGAGCACGGCATCCCGTTCCTGGGCACCTGCGGGGGCTTCCAGCACACCCTGCTGGAGTACGCGCGCAACGTCCTGGGCCTGCCCGTCGCGCACGCCGAGAACGACCCGGGTGCCGAGGACCTGCTGCTGCTGCCGCTGGCGTGCTCGCTGGCGGGTCACGAGGACGCCGTCCGGCTGACGCCGGGATCGCTGGCCGAGAAGATCGTCGGCGCCGAGAGGACCGTGGAGAGATACTCCTGCGCCTTCGGGCTCAACGCCGACTACGTGCCCGTACTGGAGGCGGGCGGGCTGCGCTTCACCGGCCACGACGATGCGGGGCTGGTACGGGTCCTGGAGCTGCCGGGCCATCCGTTCTTCCTGGCCACCCTCTTCCAGCCGGAACTGGCCGGAGACGGCAGCCGCCCGCACCCGGTCATCGCCGCCTTCGCCTCGGCCTGCGTCACCCGCGCCGCCTCGTCCGCGCGAGCGTGACCCCCGCGGAACGCCGAGCGGAAAGCCGCCGGCCGCGTCTCGCCGACGTTTCGCATCGACGTTTCGCGCGGACGGCTCGCGTGGACGCTTCGGCAGGTGCCGAAGCGTCCGGTGCCTAGCCTTTCGAACATCGCCGAGCCACGGGGCGCCACACCGCGCGTCCCCGTCGGAGAGCGTGGCGGTCCCACGCCTCCCCCTTCGCCCGAAGGGGGAGATCTCCACCCCAGGGAGAACCGATGACATCCGATCCGCTGGTCCTGAGCCGCCCCGCCGAGATACGGGCCGTGCTGGCCGACCCCCGCTTCACCGTCGAACCCGTGCCGCGCCCGCCGTTCGCGCTGACCGTGGCATGGCTGCGCGGAGCGGTCGGCCGCTTCGCCGAGGGAGCCCTGCACGCCGAGCGCAGGGCCGCGGGAGAGGCGGCGCTGGCCGGGCTGGACCCGGACGCGCTGCGCGCCGAGGCGTTCCGGCTCGCCTCGCGGGACACCGGCGGTCATCCCTGTCCACCGGAGCCGGTTCCGGTGCTGGTCCTGGCCGTCGCCCTGGGGGTGCGGGCCGGGGACGGGCCGGATGCCGTGGAGGCCGTCGCGGCGATCGCCCCGGCCTACCTGCCAGGGCCTGGGGCCGGGCCCGATGAGACGGATGTCGCCGCGGCCGACGCGGGGCTGGTGCGGCTCTCGCGCCTGCTGGGCGACCCGGCTCCGGAGCGGCTGGCCGTGGTGGCGGGACTGCTCGCCCAGGCGTACGGTCCGATGACCGGTCTGGTCCGCGGTGCCCTGGCCGCCGCACCGGCACGGTTCGCGGCCGGAGCCGGGGACGGGGGCGGGGAGCCGCGTACGGCCGGGGCGTGGACGGCGCGGGAACTGCTGGACGAGGCCCTGCGCCACGATCCTCCGGTCCGGACACTGCGCCGCAGGGCGCCCGGCGACGGGAGGACCGTGGTGCTCGACGTCGCGGCGGCCGGCCGGGATCCCGAGACGCCCCGCGGCCCGGACCTCGCGCGTACGGGAGACGAACCGGAGTTTCTGACGTTCGGAGCGGGACCGCGCGCCTGCCCGGGCAGGCAGGTCGCGCTGGCCCTGGCGGCCGGGACGATCGAGGCGGCGACCCGATGACGTTCGCGCGGTTCAGGGCGCTGCACCACGCGGACGAGCCGCTGCTGCTTCCCTGCGCGTGGGATCACGCCTCCGCGGCGGCCCTGGCGGAGGCGGGGTTCGCCGCGATCGGGACGACGAGCCTGGGGGTGGCCGCCGCGGCGGGCAAGCCGGACGCCGGACGGGCGACGCGGGAGGAGACGCTGACGCTGGCCCGGACGATAACGGGGCTGGGGATCCCGGTGACGGTGGACATCGAGGCGGGGTTCGCCGAGGCGCCCGGCCAGGTCGCCGACCTGGTGGCGGAGCTGGCGGGGCTGGGAGTGGCGGGGATCAACCTGGAAGACGGGCGTGGTGACCGCCTGGCCGATGTCCCGGCACAGGCGGAACTGGTCGCGGTGGTCAAGCGGCGGGTTCCGGAGGTGTTCCTCAACGCGCGTACCGACGCGTTCTGGCTGGGCCTGCCCGGCGCCCGGGCGCTGGCGCTGGAAAGGGCCCGGGCTTACGCGGGGGCGGGGGCCGACGGGGTCTTCGTGCCGGGCGCGAGCGCCGAACGGGACATCGAGGCGCTGGTGGGCGGGGCCGGGGTGCCGCTGAACGTGCTCGTCCAGCCCGGCGTGCCGGTGCGACGGCTGGCCGAGCTGGGCGTGGCCCGCCTCAGTTACGGGTCGCTGCTGTTTCGCGCGGCGTTGCGCGCGGCCGTCACCACGGCGCTGGCGGTGGCCCGGGGCGAACCGGTCACCGGCGATGTGCCCTCCTACGAGCAGGTCGAGGCGCTGCACCGGTACGGCTCGCGCACCGGCGACGGCACGCGCGGAACGAGTCACCGCTGACGCCCGGTCCGGGGTGACCCGGCGGGGACCGGGCCGACCACGGCGCCGTGGCCTCGGTGACACCCGCCCGTTCGGCGAGCCGGTCCGAGCCGTCATCCGTGATGATCTCGCGCACCGGCAGCGAGGCCGGCGGTGAGGCCGCCCGTCTCGACGGAAGGTCAGTGCGAATGAGCCTCTTCGAGAGAAGATCCCGCCAGGAGCGCCGCGACCCCGCCGGCGAAGTTGGGGCACTCGAAGATGTCCTCGTGCGGGCAGGCCAAGCCATGGGCGATGGCGGTACGTGCCACCTGAGCCTGGGCGATCCGTTGATCCAGCTCGGCGAGCTTGCGCCGGTACAGCTCCCGCCAGCCGTCGCCGGCCGGCGAACGAGACGCGATGAAAGCTTTGATCTCTCGCAACGTGAAACCGACATCTCTCAGCAACACGACCACACCGACCAGGCCGACCGCCGATGGCGGATAGCGCCGCTGGCCCGAGACCCTGGCCGGTACCGGGAGCAGGCCGAGCTCCTCCCAGTAACGCAGGGCGGAGGTGGCGACACCGGTGCGGCTCGCCAGCTCACCGATCGTCAGTTGCTCATCCATTTGACTTCAAGCGTACTTGAAGCCGTTGACTGCGATCATGCAGACAACAGGTACATCTCTCAAGCAACGCGCGCTCAGAAGCCTGGTCCGCCAGGCGCACCACCCCCGGGGCGCCATCGGGTGGGCGGTCGGCTGGATGTTCGCTCATCGCTCCTCCAACCGGCAGCGCAACATCTGGGCGGTGTCGTTGCTGGACGTGCGGCCCACCGACCGGGTGCTCGAGATCGGCTTCGGTCCCGGCGTCGCCATCGCCGAGTCCGCCCGCCGCGCCACCCGGGGCCACGTCTTCGGCGTCGACCACTCGCAGGCCATGGTCCGCCAGGCCACCCGTCGTAACGCCGCCGCCGTCCGCGCCCGCCGCGTGCACCTCACGCATGCCTCCGTGGAGCGGTTGCCGAGCTTCGGCGATCCGCTCGATGCCATCCTCGCCGTCAACTCCGTGGGGTTCTGGCCCGACCCGGTGGATCGGCTTCGCGAGCTGCGTCGCCTGCTCCGCCCCGCGGGACGCATCGCGCTCGTCAGCCAGCCCCGCTGCCCCGGTGCCACCCGCGACACCACGGCCCGGGCCGCCCAGGAGCTCCAGGACATGCTCACCCAGGCCGGCTTCACCCGTCTCCGGGTCGAGACCCTTGAGCTCGACCCACCCGTGGCCTGTGTGCTCGCCGACAATCCGACCCGGCGGTGATCGCGAGGTCACGCCGGTCGGCGTCCAGGTCCTCGCGGATGCACCCGGCCGTGACGGTTCCCGTGGTGGCGCGGTCTGGTCCGGCTGTGTCTAAGGTGATCTCGTGTCTGCCCCGCTGAACGTCACGAAGAC
>NZ_JBRIQO010000049.1:0-37961 GCF_052983175.1 Streptosporangium sp. G12
CCAGGGTGCGCGCGACCTTCAGCCCGCGCCCGCCGCCGCCGTACGCGGCCTTGATCGCGATCGGCAGGCCGTGCTCGCGCGCGAAGGCGACGACCTCCGCCGCGCCCTGTACGGGCTCCTTGGTGCCCGCCACCAGTGGCGCGCCCACCCTGGCCGCGATGTGCCTGGCCTGGACCTTGTCGCCCAGTGCCGCGATCGCCTCGGGGGGCGGTCCGATCCAGGTGAGCCCCGCGTCGATGACGGCGCGGGCGAAGTCGGCGTTCTCCGCCAAAAAGCCGTAGCCGGGGTGGACCGCGTCGGCGCCGGACCGCGCGGCGATCCGCAGCAGCTTGGCGATGTTCAGGTACGTCTCCGCCGGCGACTGACCGGCCAGCGCGTACGCCTCGTCCGCCATCCTGACGTGCAGCGCGTCCAGATCCTGCTCGGCGTAGACCGCCACGCTGCACAGGCCGGCATCCCTGCAGGCACGGGCCACCCGTACGGCGATCTCACCGCGATTGGCGATCAGGACCTTCCTCATCACGCGTTCCTCCGTGAACGTGGTGACCGACGACCTCGGGTGTGGCTCGGGCTCCGCACCGCGCTCGGTCTCTGCGCCGTGCCCAGACCCTGTACTTCGCTCGATCTCTGTACTTCGCTCGGTTCCTGTGCCGCGCTCGGACTCGTACCGCGCCCGATCCCCGTCGCCGCTCAGACTCTGTACTGCGCGCGCTCTCGGTAGCGCGCCTGCTCCCTGTAGTGCGCCCGGTCCCGGTGCTGCACGCGGTCGGAGCGCGCCGATATGGCGATGGCGGTGAGGATCAGCCCTTCACGGGCCATCCAGCGGCCGCGGAACCCGGTCAGCGGGCGGCCGAACATGCTGGGCCCGGTCACCAGCAGGCGGGCGTAGAAGGTGCCGCGCAGCGGGTCGAACGTCACCGTCGCGCTCTCGAAGTCCAGCCAGCGTCTGGTCAGCGGGAACCACGCCTTGTAGACGGACTCCTTGGCGCTGAAGAGCAGGCGGTCCCAGGACGGGCCCGGGTGCTCCCGGTTCAGGGCCCTGATGGCCTCTCGCTCCTCGGGTTTGGAGATGGCCTCCAGCACCCCGCTGGCGATGCCCTTGTCGGGCTCCGCGTCGATGCCGATCGTGAGCCCCTCGCTGCTCGCGCCGACCACGGCCGCGCGGTAGCCCGTGCAGTGGGTGATGCTGCCGACGACGCCCTTGGGCCACTGGGGCTCGCCGCGCACCCCCGGCAGCACCTGCTGCGGGGGCAGGCCGAGCGCGCTCATGGCCTTCCTGGCGCACATCCGGGCGGTCGCGAACTCCGCGCGCTTCTGCTCCACGGACCTGCTGATCACCTCTGCTTCCGCGGGAAAGAGCATGGCGTCGGCGTGGTCCTCGAAGGTGTCGGCAGCCATCGCCCATGGGGGCAGAATGTTCGCGATCAAAGCCTCGGCGTTCACAATTTCACTGTAGGGAGGCCCTGAACGCAGGAGAATCGTCACGACGCCCTTCTGGGGTCGCGCAGAACTTGATCAGGGGGCGGACGGGGTCATCGTGTCGGTGTGATCAGCGAGGCGTCGATCGCCCGGTTGACGGCGTCGATGCGTGAGGCCGCCCCGAGTTTCACGAAGATGTTGCGCAGGTGGCGCTTGACCGTGGCTTCCGTGGTGTTCAGCCGGGAGGCGATCTGCCTGTTGCTGTACGCCTGGGCGACCAGTTCGAGCACCTCCCGCTCCTTGGTCGTCAGAACCTCGGTGCGCGTGGTCTCCATCTGGGCGAGGCTCTCCGGGGAGATGACCAGGATGAGGCGATCGGGTTCGTAGTGCACGCTCCTGATCGCCGCGACGAGTTCGTAGCGGTGCACGGTCTTGAGCAGGTAGCCCCGGATGCCGGCGGACAGCAGTTGCCGCAGGAGATGCGGCCCGTCGTACATGCTCAGGATGATGATCTGGGTGGCCGGCGAGATCACGCGTGCCCGGGAGACGGTGTGCGTGACCGCGTCGCCGGGGATCTCGACATCGAGCAGGAGGACGTCGGGGCGCTTCTGCGAGACCAGTTCCAGGGCGGTGAACGAGGTGCCGGCCTCGCCCACGACCACCAGGTCCTCCTGCGCCTCCAGGATCTCTCGCACCCCCTCGCGGAACAGGGCGTGGTCGTCGACTATCGCTATCCTGATGGGGTGGTCACTCTTGATCATCGAAGGACCCCGGTAATGGCACGGCGAGATCGATTCGGGTGCCCCGTCCCATTTCGGTGCTGATGGTGACCATGCCGCCGAGCAGGGCGGCGCGTTCCTGGATCGAGGCCAGCCCGAGGCTGTGGTGTGCGGGACGGCTGTTGACGTCGAAGCCGCAACCGTCGTCGATCACCGACGCCCGCAGCTCGTGCGGCGCGATGTCGACCCTGATGTAGATGGACGACGGCCGGCCGTGCCTGAGCGCGTTGCGGATCGCCTCGCTCAGGATCAGCAGGCACTCCTCGCTGATGGCAGGTGTCGCCCAGACCTCGTCACCGTTGACGACCAGCTCCGCCGTCATGTCCTCGACGCCGATGGCCTCGAGATGCGCGAGCAGCGCCTTCTCCAGGCTCTGTATCGGTTCGAGGGGGTGTAGGTCGGAGGTCAGCTGGCGCAATCGCCACATGGCCTCCTGGATCGCCTCCTGCACCCGCTCCATCTTGACGACCGCCTGGGCGGGGTCGCTGGTGCGGTACATGACGCAGAGCTCGGCCTGCCGGTGGGCGACGCTGAGGCTCTGCCCGATGCGGTCGTGCAGTTCCCTGGCGATGCGCCCGCGCTCGGCCACGTGTGCCTCGTGCACCTTGCTGAGCAGGAATCCGGCGTAGCTGGTCGCGGCTTCCCTGATGCGGAGCGAGACGGACTGCTCCAGCGTGGTGACCACGTTCCTGAGCAGGCGGTCAGTCTCGGAGTCGTCCTGGATCCACTTGCTCAGAATGGTGAAGGCCGCTCGGAAGAACACCGAGGCGGCGAGTAGGGACTCTTTCGGATGGACACCGGTGGCCGCTCTGGTCAGGCCGATATCCCAGGACAGGAAGCGGAAGGACTCGTCGGAGTGGGGGAGACCGTTGTCCAGCGCGGCGGCTATGTCGGTGAGGATCTGGTTGGCATTCGCCATGACCTGGGCTTTCGCCTGCTCGTCCTGGACAAGGACGCTACCGACGACTTCCAGGTCCTGTTCGTACTTGGCGAGGATATCCGCTCGGCACTCTTCGATAAGAGCTGCTGACGGACTCTGCGTGCGGGCTACTCCATCGTCGTCTTCCGCCATCCTGCCCCCTGCTTCCCTGCTGCCCCCTGCTGCGTTTCCGGGTTTTCCCCAGATGTTCACATCATGGTTCATGGATGCCGAGTAGGCAACCGACACCGGGTGAACAGGGCAGTCAAGCAGGCAAACCCGAGCCTAACTCAATTATCCCGGGACCCTTTACTGAATATCTCACAAATAGTCAGCATTTTTATATTGGAAGCAACTCGCCGGCGGCGAATGTGAGGTCGGCGCAATGCCGCGAAGCGCGAACCGCGCGCCCGTGGCCGCCGCCACGAGTGCGCAGTCCCTGATCAGACGCGCGGCGCGGGGCATCAGACGTGCGGCGTGACGATCACGGCCGCCTGCTTGCCGCCCCGTCTGAGGGCGACCCCGACCGCCGACAGGGCCGCGCCCACGGCGGAGGTGTCCACGCCGACGCCCCAGACCGTCGCCCCCCCGACCCGGTACTCGGCGTAGACCGCGGCCCCCGTGAGCGCACCGCCGGCCGGGTCCGCCTCGGCCGCGCGGTGCACGGTGCGCACGTCGATGCCCCAGGGGGCGAGCTTGGCGCCGATGGTCCTGGCGTCGTGCTCCCCCGCGCCGTCGAGGTGGAGCGTCGCGGCGACCCGCCCGCCGGCGGTGTACGGCTCGCCGACCGGGCCGTCGGAGGAGATGTACTCCTTCTCGAACAGCTCCCAGACCTGCTCGGGCGAGAGCTCGCTGCCGAGCAGCTCCGCGCTCGACTGGACCACCGTCGCGAAGTCCTTCTGGAGCTCCTTCGGCAACCGCATGCCGTACCAGGCGCTCATGATGTAGGCGACGCCGCTCTTGCCGGACTGGGTGGTGATCCGCACGATCGCCTCGTAGGTGCGTCCCACGTCCTTGGGGTCGACCGGAAGGTACGGCATCCGCCACGGCTGCTCGTCGATGCTCACGCCGGCCTCGACCGCGTCGCGCTCGAGGTCGTCGAAGCCCTTCTTGATCGCGTCCTGGTGGGAGCCGGAGAAGGACGTGTAGACCAGCTCGCCCCCGTAGGGGTGCCTGGGGTGCACGGGGATCTCGTTGCACCACTCGACGGTGTCGCGGATCCTGTCGATGTCGGAGAAGTCGATGCCGGGGTCGACGCCGTGGCTGAACATGTTCATCCCCAGTGTCACGAGGCAGACGTTGCCCGCCCGCTCGCCGTTGCCGAACAGGCAGCCTTCGATGCGCTGGGCGCCGGCCAGGAGGGCGAGTTCGGCCGAGGCGACCCCGGTCCCCCGGTCGTTGTGCGGGTGGATGGACAGGCAGACGTGCTCCCGGCGCGACAGGTTCCGGTCGAGCCACTCGATCTGGTCGGCGAAGACGGAGGGCAGCGAACGCTCCACGGTCGTGGGGAAGTTCAGGATTATCGGCCGGTCGGCAGCGGGCTCCCACGCGTCCATGACGGCTTCGCAGACCTCGAGGGAGAAGTCGGCCTCGGTCTCGTTGAACAACTCAGGTGAGTACTGGAACCGGAAATTGCCACCACTGAGCTCTTTTTCGGCATATTTCTTCACCAGTTCCGTGCCCCGGACGGCCAGGTCCTTGCACTGCTCCCGGTCCATTCCGAACACCACCCGCCGGAACAGCGGGGCCGTCGCGTTGTAGAGGTGGAGCGTGGCCCTGGGCGCCCCCGACATGGAACGGATGGTGCGCTCAATCAGCTCGTCGCGCGCCGGCACCAGAGCCGATATCCATACGTCGTCCGGGATCCGGTCCTCCTCGATGAGGAGCCGGACGAAGTCGTGGTCGTCCTGGCTCGCGACCGGGAATCCGATCTCGATCTCCTTGTAGCCGATGTCGACCAGAAGCTCGAACATCCGAAGCTTCCTCGCCGGGGACATCGGGTTGGCGAGCGACTGGTTACCGTCTCGGAGGTCGGTGGACAGCCAGCGCGGCGACGAACTAATCCGCCCGTCCGGCCACGTCCGATCGGGAAGAACGAGGGGAGTAAAATCGGAATAACGCTCTACAGGCCGGTTCGCGCCCATTCCCCAATCTCCTTCACTGAGATTATCCGACTGCCTCGGATGTTCACCATTACCAAATAGCCATTGAATTCCCCGGTCAAGACAAGTGGTCAGGAGAATTCCCCTCCCGTACCGAAGGATCACTCCGGGTATCGAAAGTTCGACCTGGTGCGCCCGTCCGACCGCTCCGGGGTGAAACATCGGATGTCTGCGCGGGGGTGCCGTATGTGACACTAGATCGAAACCTGGCGTCGATCTGCGACCACCCTGTATCGGTAAACGCTTCCCACGAATGCGCCCCAGGCGAGGGGCACGACTGGAAACGATCACTAATCGATCTTCGGTTTGGCGGAAGGGCTGACAGTGATGACGACGAGCATCAGTTCCCCGACTGGGTTTCTCCCCCTCAGGCACAGCGGGCTGTGCCTGGCCGAGGCCCGTCCCTCCGTGCAGTTCAACTTCCTGCTGCGCTTCCTCACCGGGGCGTCGCTGAGTTCCGCCGTCGCCGGCGAGGGCGACCTGGGCAGGACCGCGTGGAGCGCGCTGACATGGACGCTGGCCGTCTTCGCCGTCTATCTCTACAACGGCGTCACGGACGTGTGCGAGGACCGGCTCAACGGCTCGCGCCGGCCCATAGCGAGGGGGGAGTTACCGCCCGCCTTCGCCACCGGGGTCGCGGCCGGCGCCGCGGTCGCGTCCGTCGCGATCAGCCTGGCGCTGGGGCCGGTGAACGTGGGGATGGTCGCCGTCATGCTGGCCCTCGGCTACCTCTACTCGGGTCCGCCCTTCCACCTCAAGCGCAGGACCAGCGGAACGGTCGCGATCGGGCTGACGGCCAGCATCCTGACCTACTACGCAGGCGCCCACGCCTACGCGGGAGGGATCGACATCGGGACGCAGCTGATCGTCTTCGTCCTCGCCGCCTCGCTCTGGACCGCCCTGGTGGGCACGACGACCAAGGACCTGCCCGACCTGGAGGGCGACGCGGCGGCCGGCCGCGTGACGTTCGCCGTCGTGTACGGCGAGCGCGCGCTGCGGCTGGCCATCATCAACGTCTCGCTCGCCCTGCCCGTCGTCGTCACCGGGGGCGTGCTGCTGCTGGGGGATCCGTCGCTGTACCTGCCCGCGGCCGCCATGTGCCTGGGCGGGCTGGCCATCGCCCTGCTCTGCCGCGCCCCGATCCCGCCCGGACCGCGCCGGCGGCGGCCGTACGCGGTCTTCATGGTCACTCAGTACGTGCTGCACGGCTGCGTGATCGTGCCGCAGATGGTGCGCGACTGGCCGCTCGTCTGAGCGACCGGTCACGCCGCTAGCGGCCGGCGGCCGGCCTGACCGGGTGTGCCCCCTCACGTGCGAGGCCGGGAACGCGGCCGGGCTGGGCCGTCAGGTCCGGCGGCAGGTCCGAGCGCTGGGTGATGTTCAGCTTGCGGTACACGCGCGTCAGGTGCTGCTCGACGGTGCTCACCGTGATGAACAGCTTGGCGGCGATCTCACGGTTGGAGTAGCCCACCGTGGCCAGGCCGGCCACCCTGCGCTCGGCGTCGCTGAGGATGGCCACCACCCTGTTCGTCTCGCCGTCCCCGTCCTCCGCGCCGCCCTCGTCGGCGAGCGCCTGGCTCAGCGGGCGGGCACCGCACTCCTGGGCCAGGGTCCGCGCGCGGCTGGCGATGATGCCCGCCCTGCGGAACTCGCCCACGCTGTGGTAGGCCTCGGTGAGGTCGATCAGCGACCTGGCCAGCTCGTAGCGGTCCCCGCACGCCTGCAGGTGCTCGGAGGCCTGGCGCAGGAACATCGGCCGGTGCCGTACCTCGCTGGTGGCGGCCAGCACCCGCAGCGCCACGCCGTCGGTGCGCTCCGAGCCGGCGCCCGACCGGCTCAGCTGCTCCTCGACCAGCTCGCGGGCCTCGTCGTGCCTGCCCAGGGCGATGAGGGCCTCGGCCACGTCCGTGCGCCAGGCGATGAACCCCGGGGTGTCCATCTTCCAGGCGGTCAGCAGTTCCCCGCAGAGCCGGAAGTCGCGCAGCGCCGCCACCGGGTTGTCGACGGCGAGCTGGTAGCGACCGCGGGCCTGCAGGAACCGCACGCCGCACCTGGTCTGCAGCATCGCCTCGGGGAACGCGTGGTTGAGCTGCGCGAGCGCCTCGTCGTAGCGTCCCATCGCGGTGGCGGCCAGCATGAGGGTGGCCACCGGTCCGGCCACGGCCACGCCCCAGCTGCTCGGCGGAATGATCTCCAGGGCCAGCCGGGCGTACGACGCGGCCTCTTCGAGCTCTCCCTGGCGCAGCGAGAGCTCCGCCCGGATCGCGGTGAGTCGCGCCCGGCGGGCGGGCGAGCCCCCGGAACGCAGCTCCCCGATCAGCGCGTCGCACCGCGGCACCGCCCGGTTGGACCGCCCGGCGTACACGAGGGCGAGCAGCGCGCTCTCCACGGTGTCCATGGACATCTCGTCCAGGTTGGAGCCGCGCAGGATCCGCTCGGCCGTGGCCACGATCCGGTCGTGGGGGCCGCCGGTGAGCACGCCGACCAGCGCGTTGATCGACTCCAGGCGCCGGCTCACCTGGAACGGCAGCACCGCCTCGCTGATGTTCTTGCCCGCCCAGGTGTTCATGTGGGCCAGGAGCGGCGGCGCGGAGCAGCGCAGCCACATCCTGGTGCTCACGCCCTCGGCGACCGTGTGCGGGTCGCTGTCGCCGAATTCCGCCGTGCGCTCCAGGACGTCGCAGGCGACGTCCATCCTGCCGTGCCACAGCAGCGCCCTGGCCAGGATGATCGCGTCACTGCCGCGCAGGCTCCCGTTGTGCAGCGCGTCGGTGAGCTCCTCCATGTGGCTGATCGGCGCCTTCGGGTCGATACGCCACTCGGCGCGCATCAACATGGTCGCGATCGACGTGCGCTCCTGGTCGTCCAGGCGGCCGCGCAGGGCGAGTTTGAGATAGTCGACGGCCGACTCGACCTCGCCGTCGATCAGCCTGCGGCGGGCCGCCGACCGCAGCACGGGCACGGCCCAGGAGGCGTCGGCGTCATCGGCCTTGCTCAGCTGCTCGGCGATCGCCAGGTCGGAGGCGCCCTCGCCGTTCAGCAGCTCGGCCGCGCGCCGGTGCATGTACTGGCGCTTGTCGGCTCCGAGATCGGCCAGGACCGCCTCCTCGCCCGCCTCGTGGTGGAACCGGCCGTCCTCCAGCAGCCCCGCCGTCTCCAGCCAGCGGATCGACAGGGGGACCGACGGCGTGTCCGAGCGGGCCAGCCGGTGGACGAGCGCCGGGTCGTCGATCGCCGCCGCCCATCTGGCCACGTCCAGCAGGGCCGGGTCGACGCGGTGCAGGCAGGACAGCACGGCCTCGCCGTACCTTTCCGCCGGCGCTCCCGTGCCGTTCCTCGCGAAGTCCTCGAGCAGCCCGGCCACCAGGATCGGGTTGCCACCGCTGAGGTCGTGCCACTCCGGCGCCAGCCGCTCGGCCGTCTCGTGCCCCAGGCTCTCGCTCACCATGCTCAGCACGGCGCCGCGCGAGAGCGGATGCAGCCGGATGGCGGTGCAGTGCGGCTGTCTGATGATCTCGGTGGGGAAGAACCTGTCCGTCTGGTGCGGGTAGTCGGCGTGCCCGAACACCGTCATCACCGGCGACGACCTGGCCCGGCGCATGAAGTAGGACAGGCACATCTGCGAGGCGCGGTCGGAGTCGTGGACGTCGTCGACGACGATCACCAGCGGGAGCTGTTCCGCCAGTGACAGCAGCACCCCGCAGAGCCCCTCGACGACCTGGGTCTCCAGTCGCTCGCCGCCCTCGCGCAGGAGGTCCATCGCGCGCTCGCGCAGCCGCTCGCCCAGAGGGGCGTTGTGGAAGAGCTGTCCCAGCACGCCGAGCGGGAGGTCGCTCTCCCCCCGCGACGCCGTCGCCACGAGCGGGAGCGCTCCGCGGTCGTAGACCTGCTCGGCGAAGGCGTGCAGCAGCTCGCTCTTCCCCGTGGCGACCACTCCGGTCACCATCGCGACCCTGCTCCTCCCCTCGATCGTCTCGGTGAGGAGTCCCCGTAGGGAGGCCATCGCCGCGTCTCTTTCAAAGAACCCCATACCGAACACCCCTCACGAGAGTGAGAACGATTGCCCATGGTCCGCATAACCGGTTCACGATTAATAAGCTACGCCGCCCCTTATAGGCCCACAACGGGGTGACCCTTAATAGCATCCGATCTACAACTTTCGATTCCCGGTCACCCAAAAAAAGCGCCGCGCCCGGATTTCAGGGGGCGCGGCGCACGGAGTCGGGCGTCTGTCGTCTTTGATTATTCAGCGATCCTCGTCCTGGTCGTCCAGCGGTAGATCAGGCCCTGGCAGTCGCCTTCGAGGTGGTAGTGCTCCTCGGTACGCTCGAAATGCTCGTAGCCGCTCCGGTACTGGATCTTGACCTTCCCGTCGGCTCTTTCCAGCCGCCGGGACCGGGCAGTCTCCGGGAATTCGGCGGGTCCGCCGAGGAGAAAGATGTTGACATCGTACGGGCCGTGGTCGGAAATTATGCAATCCGCTTTAACCTCTCGTGTGGAGCCGGGGGCTATAGTCACTGGCACCTCCATGGATCGGTCTTTACAACATATTAAAAAACAGTTTTCCAGAAGGCACCCCCGATCGACCCCTACGACTAGCTGTCGCGCGCGGTCCAGCGGAACGTCCGCAGGCACAGGACCAGGCCGACCACGCACCACAGGCCCAGCGCCAGGGCCACCATCGGGAGCTCCCAGCTGCCGGCCGGCTCCAGGACCACCGCCTGCTCGGGCAGGAACACCGACCGCATGCCCTGGGTCATCCACTTGAGCGGGAAGATCGACGCGAAGATCTGCAGGATCCACGGCACGTCGGAGAAGGGGATGTAGACACCGGAGCAGAACTGCACGATGAGGAAGGGCAGCGTGATCACCGCGTTGGCCCCGCGCGTGGACTTCGGCAGGCTGCCGATCGCGATGCCCAGGAACGTGCAGGCCATGCCGCCGAGGAGGAGGACCCAGGTGAACGTCAGCCACTGGTGGACGGTGGTGGGCAGGTTGATGCCGAACATCAGCACCCCGACCGCGATCAGGAGGATGACCTCGGCGATCATGCACACCAGGACCTGGATGATCTTCCCGCCGAAGTAGGCCGTGCGCGGCATGGGCATGCCGTACAGCCTCTTGAGCGTCCCGTCGTGGCGCTCCAGCGTGATGTTGATGCCCAGGTTCTGGAAGGACGTGCCCATGATGCCGGCGCCGATCATGCCGGCGGTGAGGATCTGGGCTCCCGTGACGCCGGGCAGTCCCTGCCTGCTGCTCGACATGGCGCCCAGCAGCATCAGCATGATCGCCGGGAGCGAGAAGATGACGATGAACTGGCTCTTCGTGCGGAAGAAGCCCTTGAGCTCCATCGCGCCGCGCTTCAGGGTCAGCCGGCCGGCGCTGGGCAGTCGCACCGCCTGCACCGGTCGGATGTCGGTCGGTTGCGTCGGTTGCATCGGCAACGTGGTTGTCACAACTGCTCTCCGATAAGGCCTAGGTAGGTGTCTTCGAGAGTCGGCCGCCTGACGGTCAAGTCGGGGATCTCCCCGTCGTACTGCGCGATGAGCTCCGCGACGACCTTCGTGGGCGTCGGGGTCTTCACGCGGCGTTCCCCGTCCGGGGTGGACCAGCTGACCGTCGCGTCCGCCTCGGCGCGGCCGGCCAGCGTGGCCGGCTCGCCGATCGCGACGACCCTGCCCTTCGCGATCACCCCCACCCGGCTGGCCAGCGCCTCCGCCTCGTCGAGGTAGTGCGTGGTCAGCACGATGGTGGTGCCCTCGTCGGAGAGCAGCGAGATCAGGCCCCAGAACTGGCGGCGGGCCTCGGGGTCGAACCCCGTGGTCGGCTCGTCCAGGAAGAGGAGCTCGGGGTTGCCCACGACGCCCAGGGCCACGTCGACTCTGCGCCGCTGGCCGCCGGAGAGGTGGCGGATGTGGGCGTCGGCCTTGCCGGCCAGGCCCACCAGCTCGATCACCGAGTCCGGGTCGCGCGGGCGCGGGAAGTAGCTCGCGAAATGGTGCACCGTCTCGCGGACGGTGAACTCGGCGGCGTCGGTGGCCGACTGCAGCACGATTCCGAGCTTGGACCGCCAGAGGCGCCCGGCCCGGCCGGGGTCCTCGCCGAGCACGCTGACCTCACCGCCGTCCCGGCGGCGGTGCCCTTCCAGAATCTCGACAGTGGTCGTCTTGCCGGCGCCGTTGGGGCCCAGGAGCGCGAAGACCTCACCCCGGGCGATGTCCAGGTCGATGCCGTCGACGGCGGTCAGGTCGCCGTATTTCTTACGCAGCTCACGTACACGTACTGCTGAGTCGCTCATGCTCCATAGGGTTCGAGATTGGCAGGGTTTGCGATATTCATCCTTCGGAACCCCGTCTCTACTCCCTTCGATACCCCTACGGCGATCCGCGCCTGGTCAGCGGCCTGATTCGCCGCGTCCACCGACGGAACCCCGACTGGAACGGCCGACCCCCATCAACCGTTCGGTGGATTACGGAGACCCGGTGCAGCGGGGATTCTCGACACATGACAGTCATCGAGATCAACGGCCTGCAGAAGAGCTACGGGACGCACAAGGCACTGGACGACGTCACCCTGACGGTCGAGCGAGGCGAGATCTTCGGCATCCTCGGCCCCAACGGAGCCGGCAAGACCACCGTGGTGGAGTGCGCGTCCGGGCTACGCAAGCCCGACGGCGGCACCTTGCGCGTGCTCGGCATGGACCCGCAGACGCAGCGGCGCGAGCTGCTCCAGCGCATCGGCACCCAGTTGCAGGAAGCCGCGCTGCCCGACGCCATCAGGGTCGGCGAGGCGCTGAAGATGTACGCCTCCTTCTACGACAAGCCCGCCGACTGGAACGCCCTGATGGAGGAGTGGGGGCTGACCGAGAAGAGGCGCGCCCGCTTCTCGGGCCTGTCCGGTGGCTGGAAGCAGCGCCTGTTCATCGCGCTGGCCCTGGTCGGCAACCCCGAGGTCGTCTTCCTCGACGAGCTGACCACCGGCCTGGACCCCTCCGCCCGCCGGATGACCTGGAACATGATCCGCGCCATGCGCGACCGCGGCGTCACCGTCGTGCTGGTCACCCACTTCATGGACGAGGCGGACGCCCTCTGCGACCGCATCGCCGTCATCGACCAGGGGCGCGTCGTCCACCAGGGCAGCCCCGGCGACCTCCTCACCAGGGACGCCTCCGGCTCCCTCGACGACGCCTACTTCGCACTCATTGAGAGGACCGTGTAATGAAGGGTCTCGGCAACGTCATCGCGATCGAGCTCAAGCTGGCCATGCGCGACCCGATGGCCGCCTTCTTCGCCCTGGCCTTCCCCATGGTCATCCTGTGGATCAAGATGCGCAACGGCGGCTCGCTGCCCAGCGGGCTGCCCATCATCGAGGCCGTCGTCCCGATGCTCAGCGTCTTCGTCATCGGCCTGGCCTCGCTGGTCGTCCTGCCGGCCACGCTGGCCCAGTACCGCGAGCGCCGCGTGCTCAAGCGGCTGCGCGCCACCCCCGCCTCCCCCACCATGATCTTCGGTGCCCAGTGGGTCGCGCACATGCTGCTGGCCGTGCTCGGCGGCCTCCTGCTCGGCGTCGTCGGCCTGGCCGTCTACGGCATGAACGGGCCGGCCGACCCGGTCGGCCTCGTCCTCGCCTGGGTCCTCGGCGCCGCCAGCCTCGGTGCCATCGGGCTGCTCATCGGCGCCCTGGTGCCCAGTGGCCGCGCCGCCACGGTGATCGGCCTGGCCGCCTTCTTCCCCATGGTCTTCGTCTCCGGCGCCATGAGCGCCCGCGAGACGCTGCCGGAGTCGATGCGCTCCGTCGGCGACTTCACCCCCATGGCCCCCGCCGTCCAGGCCGTCCGCGCCGCCTGGGAGGGCCAGCCCGCGTCCCCGCTCACCCTGGCCGTGCTGGTCGCGATCACCATCGTCGCGGGCGGGGTCGCGCTGAAGGCGTTCCGCTGGTGACGACCATCGAGCCCAACGTCTCGCGATGGGACCGCGCCTGGCCGGCCCTGCCGTACCTCTTCGTCCTGCTGCCCACCGTCTTCGCCCTGCTGCGGGACTGGCGGCCGGACGTGGTGGTCCTGGCGGTGTGCACCGGGGTCTGGCACTGGTTCATGGTCTCATCGCGATTCAGCCGGATCGAGCGGCCGGTGGTGGCGATCGTCTACTTCGTCGTGATGCTCGCCTTCATCGCGGCGCTGATCAGGATCGATCCGGTGTTCACGGTGGCAGGCCCCGGTGCGTTCATCCAGGCCTTCACCCTGCTGCGCGGGTGGACGGCCTACGCGGGGGTGGCCGCCACGGCCGCGGTCCTGGTCGGCGTCCGCCCCGGGTCCCGGCCGCCGCAGGAGCTGATCTTCTCCTTCCTCGTCGCCGTCCTGATCGCCTCGACCGTCGGCCTGTTCATCCAGACCATCTCGAAGCAGAACCAGCAGCGCAAGGTGATGATCGCGCAGTTGAAGGCGACCGGCACCAAGCTGGCCGCCATGGCGGAGGAGAACTCGAACCTGCAGTCACAGCTGCTGACCCGCGCCCGCGAGGCGGGCGTGCTCAGCGAGCGCCAGCGGATGGCCAGGGAGATCCACGACACGATCGCCCAGGGGCTGACCGCCATCCTCACCCAGCTCGAAGTCGCCGAGAACGTCATCGAGGACGTGCCCGCCGCCCGCTCCAGGCTGAACACCGTGCGCGGGCTGGCCAGGGACAGCCTCAACGAGGCTCGCCGGTCGGTGCTGGCGATGCGTCCCGCTCCGCTGGAGGAGGCCCAGCTCGCGACCGCTCTGGAGGACGTCGCGGCCACCTGGTCGCAGACGTCGGGCGTGCCGGTTCCGGTGTCGGTCACCGGTGACGCCAGGCCACTGCACGCCGAGGTGGAGATGACCCTGCTGCGGGTGGCGCAGGAGGCTCTGGCCAACGTCGGCAAACACGCCTCCGCCAGCAGGGTCGCCGTCACCCTGTCCTACATGGAGGATGTGGTGGTGCTCGACGTACGCGACGACGGATCCGGATTCGACCCCGAGAAGGTGGAACCGTCCATCGCGGGCGGGTTCGGGCTCGTCGCGATGCGCCAGCGCGTCACCCGGCTGGCCGGGGACTTCGAGATAGAGACCGCTCTCGGCCAGGGAACGGGTGTCTCTGCTACGGTGCCCGCCATCACCGCCGACTCCAGAAACGCGTGAGGCATGCCGATTCGTATCATCGTCGTGGACGATCACCCGGTCGTCCGCGACGGGTTGCGCGAGATCTTCTCCACCGACGAGGCCTTCGAGGTCGTCGGCGAGGCGGCCGACGGGCCGGAGGCTCTCGTCCTGACACGCCAGACCAATCCCGATCTCGTGCTGATGGACCTGCGGATGCCGAAGATGAGCGGCACCGAGCTGATCCGCCGGCTGCGCGAGCAGACACCGGACATCAAGGTGCTGGTCCTGACCACGTTCGACAACGACGCGGACGTGCTGCCCGCCATCGAGCAGGGCGCCACCGGCTACCTGCTCAAGGACACGCCGCGCGTCGAGCTGCTCCGCGCCGCGCAGGCGGCCGCCCGCGGCGAGACGGTGCTGTCCCCCACCGTGGCCGGGCTGCTCATGCAGAAGGTGCGCGCGCCCGAACAGCAGACGCTGAGCCGGCGGGAGCTGGAGGTGCTCGGGCTGATCGCCCGCGGCGCCACCAACCGCGAGGCCGCCGCGAAGCTGTTCATCACCGAGGCGACGGTCAAGACGCACCTGCTGCACATCTTCGCCAAGCTCGGGGTGAAGGACCGGGCCTCGGCGGTGGCGGCGGCCTACGAGACCGGGCTGCTCAAGCGGGCCTCCGATACCTGACTTAAGGGCGCCTAGGGGTGGGCCGCCTCGTCCGGTGCTCCGTAGCGTGAACATGTCTGCCCTGTTCATGCGAGTGGACACCCCCTGGGACGAATGGAGATGGTCCATGAACACGCTTGCGCTGGCCGACCCTCGTACCGAGCTGGCGAACGTGGGAGGCAAGGGCGAGTCCCTCGCCCGCCTGGCCCGGGCCGGGCTCCCGGTTCCGCCGGGCTTCCACGTCACCACCACCGCCTACCGCGCCTTCGTGACCCACCACGATCTGCGGGACCGGATCCTGTCGAGCGACGCGGCCGAGGCCGCCGCCCTGTTCGCCGCCCACGAGGTGCCTCAGGGCATCGCCGACGACATCCGGGCCGCCTATCGCGAGCTGGGCGACGAGCCCGCGGTGGCCGTACGTTCGTCGGCGACCGCGGAGGACCTGCCCGGGATGTCGTTCGCCGGGCAGCAGGACACCTTCCTCAACATCCGCGGCGCCGAGCAGGTCCTGGACGCGGTCAGGCGCTGCTGGGCCTCGCTGTGGACCGAGCGGGCCATCGCCTACCGCGAGCGCAACGGCGTCCCCCACGACGAAGTGGCCCTCGCCGTCGTCGTCCAGGAGCTCGTGCCCGCCGACGCGGCGGGCGTGATGTTCACCGAGGACCGCGACCACCTGAGCATCAACGCCGCGTGGGGACTGGGTGAGGCGATCGTCGGCGGGCTGGTCACGCCCGACACGATCACGCTCGACCGCGCCGACCACACGATCGTCGAGGAGCACATCGCGGCCAAGACCGTGATGACCGTCCGCGTGCCCGAGGGCACCCGCGAGGTGCCGGTGCCGGACACCGGGCGCGACCTGCCCGTGCTGTCGCGGGCGCAGGCCGTACGGCTCGCCGAGCTGGGCATGACGATCGAGGAGCTGTACGGCCACGCCGTGGACGTCGAGTGGGCCATCCACGAGGGCAGGCCGTACATCCTGCAGGCCAGGCCCATCACCGGGCAGCGCGAGGTGTGGAACGACTCGCTCAAGGGCGACTACCTGTGGACCAACGGCAACCTGGGCGAGGCGATCCCCAGCGTGATGACCCCGTGCACCTGGTCGCTCGTGCAGGCGTTCATCGACGAGATCATGGTCGCCGGGCACCTCGGCGGCCACCCCCAGTGCGGCAACATCGGCGGCCGGGTCTACATGAACATGAGCCTGACCGCCTCTCTCGGCAGGGCCCTGGGCATGACCAAAAAGATCAGGGACACCCAGGAGCCGGTGTACGGGCGGCTGCCGGAGGGGGTCGAGACCCCGCTGCTGCCGATGTCGCGCTGGCAGACCCTCAAGGCGGCCAAACCGCTCCTGGCGGGCCGCCGCGCCATCCAGCAGCTCGTGGGCCGGATCCCCGAGTACGTCGCGTCCGCGCCCCGGACCACCGAGGCCATCCGCGTCAGGATCGCCGGGACGGCCGACGGCGCGGACCTCGCCGCGCTCTGGGAGAGCGAGGTGGAGCCGAGGTTCCGCGAGTGTAACCGCATGCTCGCCGCCGCCGCCCGCCAGGACGCCGGCTCGCTGATCTACCTCGGCTCGCAGCTGACCAAGCTCGTCGGGGAGGCCGACGCCGCCGTGCTGATGTCCGGGATCCAGGCCGCGGACGGCCGGCTGGAGAGCCTCGGCCCGCTGCTCGGCCTGGCGCGCTTCAAGCGCGGCGAGATCTCCCGCGAGGAGTACGTCCGCAG
This sequence comes from Streptosporangium sp. G12, assembly GCF_052983175.1. Taxonomy (NCBI): domain Bacteria; kingdom Bacillati; phylum Actinomycetota; class Actinomycetes; order Streptosporangiales; family Streptosporangiaceae; genus Streptosporangium; species Streptosporangium sp. G12. Next base: position 16,786 of record NZ_JBRIQO010000049.1, read on the forward strand.
GTACGGCCATCGGGGCCCGGACGAGTTCGAGGTCTCCGTGGCCCGGCCGGTGGAGGACCCGACCTGGCTCGACAGGCAGATCGCCGGGCTCACGGTCGACCCGACCGAGCTGCTGACCCGCCAGGACGAGGCGAGCGACGCCGCCTGGCGCAGGTTCCGCGAGCGGTATCCGAGGCAGGCGGAGAAGTTCCGCCGCAAGATCGACCGCTGGGAGGAGATCGTCCGCGCCCGCGAGGAGACCCGCTCGGAGATGATGCGCGGCTTCTGGATGGTGCGCGACTTCGTCGTGCGGGCCGGCGAGGTGACCGGGCACGGCGACGACCTGTTCTTCCTGACGATCGAGGAGGTCCTGGACGTGCTGCGCGGCTCGCGCCGGCCACTCTCGCAGGTGGCCAAGCGCAGGACGACCTACGAGCTGTACAAGGCGCTCCCGCCGTACCCGGGCATCATCCGCGGACGGTTCGATCCGGAGCGGTGGGCGGCCGACCCGAACCGCCGCGGCGACGTGTTCGACGCCGGAGCGACGGTGGCGCCCCCCTCGCAGACCATCAGCGGCTTTCCCGGCGCGGCCGGCGTGGTCGAGGGCATCGCCCGGGTGATCTCCTCCGTGGCGGACGGCGACCGGCTCGCGGAGGGCGAGATCCTGGTGACGACCGTGACCAACGTGGGCTGGACGCTCCTGTTCCCGCGTGCCGCGGCGGTGGTCACCGACGTCGGCGCGCCGCTGTCGCACGCGGCCATCGTGGCGCGCGAGCTGGGCATCCCGGCCGTCGTCGGCACCAGGAACGCCACCATGCGGATCCAGGACGGCGACCTGATCCGGGTCGACGGCGGCCAGGGCAGCGTCGAGATCGTCCGGGTGCCGGCGGTGGTCTGACCCGGGAAAGGCCGCGGTCCCGTCGGGACCGCGGCCTTTTCCGTGTCTTGCTGTCTCGCCTGTCGTCGGTTCGGCTTTCCTGTCGTCGGATCAGCGGGTCGCGGTGAGCATCCGCATCCCGAACGGGAGCTCGACCAGCTTGCCGGGGAGCAGGTCCGCGCTCTCCAGCAGCGTCCGGTACTCCTCCTCGGTCCGCTCCCGCCCGCCGGTCATCACCATCATGTGCAGGTCGTAGGCGAGCGGCAGGTGGCTGCCGGCGGAGACGACGCGTTCGATGATCAGTAGTTCCGCCCCCGTCTCCATCGCCCTGGCGCAGTTGCGCAGCAGCCGGACGCACCGGCCGTCGTCCCAGTCGTGCAGGATGCGGGAGAGCAGGTAGACGTCCCCGCCCGCCGGGACGGACTCGAACAGGTCGCCGCCGACCAGCTCGCACCTGTCCAGTACCTCCATCCGGTCCAGGTGCGCGGGCGCCTTCGCGACGACCTCGGGCACGTCGAACAGGATCCCCCCGGCCTCCGGGTGGTCCCGCAGGATGGTGCCGAGCAGGGCGCCGGTGCCGCCCGCCAGGTCCACCACGGTCCGGGCGCCGGAGAAGTCGTGCGCCATGGGGACCTCGCGGAAGAACGCGGCGCCCGCCGCCATGCCGGCGTTGAAGACGGAGGCCTTGCCGGGATCGTCCGTCAGGTGCGCGAAGACGGGCCTGCCGAAGACGTGCTCGAAGGCCGTCTCGCCGGTGCGCAGGGTGTGCGGCAGCCCTCGCCACGCGGCGCCGAAATAGTCCTCGCCGTAGAGCGCGGCGAGCGGGCCCAGCTCGTCGCGGCCCAGCAGGGCGCCCATCGGGGTGAGGCCGTACCTGCCGTCCTCGTCGGTGTCGACCAGGCCGACCCCCGCCAGCAGGCGCAGCAGACGGCCGAGCGCGTCGGGGTGCGCGCCGACCGTTTCCGCGATCTCGCAGGAGTACAGGCGGCGTTCCGCGATCGTGTCGGCGACCCCGAGCCGGACGGCGGCGAAGGTCGCCTCCGCCACCCATCCGCCGGTGAGGATCCTCATGAGCTCGTGTTCCATCATCGAATACCTCCGGCGTGGAATCCCCCGGCTCCAGCCGCGGGAAGGAAGTCGAGGCCTTCCCTACGGTGTGGAGGGCCAGGCCATGGAGACGGTGCGGAGCACGTGGGCGACCACGTCCGTCCGCCGGGGCACGAGGTAGAAGTGGTCGCCGTCCAGCACGCGGGCGGCGAACCGGTCACGGGTCAGCTCGCCCCACCGCGCGGCCTGTTCCGGGGTCACCTCGGGATCGCCGTCGCCGAGCATCGCGGTGACGGGGCAGTGCAGCGGGCCGCCCGGACGGTGCCGGTAGGTCTCGTCGACCCGGTAGTCGTTGCGGACCACCGGCAGCGTCAGCTCCCTGATCACCGGATCCGCCAGGTGCGCCTCCTCCACGCCGCCGAGACGTACCAGGTCGGAGATCAGGTCCTCGTCGGTGGTGTGGGCGTCGCCCGGCCGGTGGTCGTGCGGCGCGTGCCGCCCGGAGGCGAACAGGTGCACCACGCCCCGGCCGCGCGCCTCCAGCTCGCGCGCCACCTCGTAGGCGATGAGGGCTCCCATGCTGTGCCCGAACAGCGCGACCGGCCGGTCGAGGAGGGGCGCCATCGCGTCGGTGACGAGCTTGGCGATGTGGTGGGCGTCGTCGATCAGCGAGTCGGCGCGCCGGTCGGCGCGTCCCGGGTACTGCACGGCGCGCACCTCGACGGCCGGCGGCAGGGTGTGGTGCCAGGACCGGTAGAAGTTCGCCGAGCCGCCGGCGTGCGGGAAGCAGAACAGCCGCAGTCCCGACCGCGGCCTGGGGTGGTAGCAGTGGAACCAGCTCATGAGATCTCCGCTGCGGAAAGGGGGCGTGGTGCGGTCTGGACCAGTAGTTCGGGACGGCCGATCGCCGCGGTGGCGTCCAGCCAGAGGCGGCTGAGCGTCAGGTAGTACTGGCCCTGCCGCATCGGATCGACGGCCTCTTCTGCGGCCTGGCGCAGGTCGGTCAGCGCGCGCCGGACACCGCTCGGCCACAGTGATCCGACGATTTCCTGAAATGTCGGCGCCTGCTCCGGCCCGAGGAGCGTGGCGCTCGGCAGGCGGAGATGATCCCCCTCAAGGGAGAAGCGGTCGTCGGCGTCGCGGCCGACGTACATGCGGGGACTCCACACGATCGGCCCGTGCGTGTTGACCAGCGTGAGGTTGCCGCCCTCCGTGCCCAGCGTGATGCGGTGAAGCAGGTGCAGGTGGGCGTCGGGGTCGTTGGGGGCGATCTGGTTCTGCACCCGCAGGGTCAGCGGCACGCCGCCGATCGTGCCGGTGAGACAGCTGAACGGCGTTCCCTGCGCCACCGGGCCGAACGTCCACGGCCGCAGCCCGCCGAGCGCGCGGCCGAGGATGTCGAACAGGGCGTAGGCGACGTGGACGCTGCAGGCGGCGTCGACGTAGAGGGGCCGCTGGAGCTCGCACAGGCGGCGGGCGGCCTCGACGAACCGGCGCACCGGCTCCAGGTGCACGTAGAGCGTGTTCACGTGGTGGACCGCCGACGAGGCCCGCGCGGTGCGCAGGCACCGGGCCAGCTCGTCCACGTGCAGCGGGTGCTCCTGGAGCACGTGGACGCCGCGGGCCAGGAGCGCCCCGGCCAGCTCGCTGCCCTCTCCCCCGACGACCCCGGAACGCACGACGACGCAGGCCAGGTCGGCCAGGTCGGGCACCTGGTCGGGATCGGTGAGCAGCGGCACGCCGTACGTCCTGGCGTATCCGGCGGACCGGGCGCCCCCGCGGGCCAGGATGCCCGTCAGCTCGAACGGCCCGTCCGCCAGGGCCGACAGGTAGACCTGGCCGAATTTCGTCCCGCAGACCACGACCCGCTTCACAGCGCGCCCTCCTCGAACGCCGGCGCGGCCAGGTCGATCCTCGGGATGTCGTCGGAGATCTCGATCTTGGCCACAGGTTCCAGGTCGGCCAGCATCCTGGCGGGGTCGAGCACGCCGTCGGCGTAGTGGAGGCCGACCTCGACCTCGCCCCGCAGCACGGCCTCCGTCGCGTGCGCCACGACCGCGGCGGTGAGCTCGTAGGAGTCGTCCACTCTCAGCGCCATCGTGCGGGTGGTGCCGGGGCCGCTGAGCTGGAAGAGCAGGACGTAGTACGGGGTGCGCCCGGCCAGTTCCAGCTCGGCCACGCGCATCAGGTCGGCCGCCGAGACCGCCGCGCTCATCGCGGCCATGACGCGGTCACCGGTGATGACGTTGTACCAGCGCGCCTCCTCCAGCCCCAGCTCCCCGGCCACCCGCGCCGCCTCGGCGCCGAGAAAGGGGTAGGCGGTGACCGGTCCGTGGAAGTAGGGCAGCTCGACGCCGTACGCCGGGGCCAGCGCCCGCGAGACCGTGGCGCCGCCCCGCCAGGCGGCCAGCGCCTCGCCGTGATCTCCCCTGCCGCTGAGCAGGACGTCCCCGGCCGCGGCGGGGGTGAGCCGGTCGAGGCCGCCGGTGTACACGTCGAGCCGGTGCGGGCCGGCTCCGGCGAACCGCGCTAGGTGGCGCGGCAGCAACCCGGTGAGGCCGGGCAGCATCCCGGCCGAGAGCACCGCCGTCGCCCCGGCCGTGCCCGTGCTCGCGAGCCCGGCGAACGCCGGGCCGTCGCCCGCGGCGTCCACGTAGTCGGCCCCGGCGAGGAACGCGGCGCGCGCCACCCGGTCGAGCAGCAGGTAGGAGGGGCCGGCGCAGTTGACCACGACCGTGCAGCCCCGGCAGAACCTGGCCAGGGCGGCCTCGTCGTAGGCGTCCACCTGCCAGGCCTCGCCGCGGCCGCCCAGCTCCTCGCCGACGAAGCGGCGGGCCGCGTCCAGGTCACGCCCGCCGATACGGACGCCACCGACGCCACGGCCGGCGAGCAGCCGCGCCGCCGCACCGCCGACCGCGCCGTACCCTCCGACGACCCCGATCATGCCGAACCGCCGGTGATCAGCCGGGCCACGCCCGGGGCGTGCGCCTGGTCGAGGCAGCTGAAGTGGTCGCCCGCCACGTCGATGACGGTAAGTCGGCCCAGGCAGAGTTCCCGCCAGAACTCGGTCATGTCGTCCTGGAGGGTCGGCACGACGTTGGTGACGCCGCGCTGGCGCAGGAACGTGATGTCACCGGCGTAGGGCTCGGGGTCGTAGTGGGTGACGGCCGCGAAGCTCTGCCTGAACACCCGGTGGGCGAGCTCCACCCGCTCGGGCGGCTGCCCCAGCTCGCGGGCGAGGGCGGCGAGCCGTTCCCGGTGCGGGGGCAGGGCGAGCGCGGTGAAGCGGCGGCCGATCTCCGCGAGCCCGGGGTCGGGGTCGTCCGCGAGGGCGGCCAGGCTTCCCTCGCGCACCTGTCCCGGCGAGCCCTCCTGGACGGCGTGCAGCGCCCTGGCCAGGTCCCCGCCGGGGTAGCCGAGCCGGACCGGGTCGACGCCGCACGCCTGGGCGAAGCCGTACTCCAGCATGAGCTCGTCGGTGATCCGGTAGGGGAACCGCGAGCTGCTGATGACGGTGAGGTCCTCGACGACCGCGCCGCTCTCGGTGAGCTGGCGGGCGAGCTCGGTGGCGATCAGCCCGCCCATGCAGTAGCCGACGATGCGCACGCGCGTCACGCCCTCCTTGAGCAGGAGCCGCGCGTAGGATCCGGCCAGCGTCTCGGCCGCCGTGTCGGGGTCCAGCTCCAGGTAGCGCTCGGCGTCGTCGATCGCGAGGCCGAACACCGGCGTGCCGGCGAGTTCCGCGGCCAGGGCCCGGTAGGGGGTGAGGGTCCCGGTGCCGTCGTGGACCAGCACGCGGGCCGTCCCCCCGCCCTCCGACAGGCGCACCAGCGAGCTGGCGTGCGTGCGGGTCAGCCCGTGGTCGCGGTCCTCGCGCGCCTGGCGGAGGTGGGCGGCCAGCGCGGCGACGGTCGGCTGGTTGACCAGCTGGCGGACGAGGCTGTCCCAGTAGAAGTTGCCCGCCTCGGGCAGTTCCTCACGGACCCGCCCGGCCAGCCGGGTGACCAGCAGGGAGTCGCCGCCCAGGGCGAAGAAGTCCTGGTCGCGGCCGACGCGCGGGAGGCCGAGCAGCTCCGCCCAGAGCGCCGCGAGCCGCTGTTCGAGATCGTCGCGCGGCTCCTCGCCCACGGGTGCCGCCTCCCCCGCGGCCCGGGGCAGCAGGGTGGCCAGCGTGGTCCTGTCGATCTTGCCGTTGTCGGTCAGCGGCAGCTCGTCGACCACCTGGATGTGGGACGGGATCATGTAGTCGGGCAGCCGTTCGGCCAGGAAGGCCCGCAGCTCGGCGAGGTCGATGTGCTCGCGGTCGGCGGGGAAGCGGGCGGCGAGGACGGACTGGCCCAGCGGCGCCAGCGGGTCGGCGGGCTCGGGCAGGCAGGCCAGGGTCTCCGCCCCGGCCGCGGCCAGCAGGCCGAGCCACTCCTCGCGGGTGATGAACGTGCGGTCGCGGCCGCGCCGCACGTCGTCGTAGTCGCGCGGGCTCATCAGGAACTCCATCGAGCTCATGATCTGCACGTGCTCCCGGGTGGTCTCGATGAACACCAGCCAGCCGCCCGGCACGAGCAGCTCGCGGAACCTGTCCAGGACCACGCCCGCGTCGTGGGCGTTGTGCAGGACGTTGGCGCAGAGGATGACCTCGAAGGAGTTGGGCTCGTAGCCCTGGTCGCGGTAGTCGGCGTTGATGTCGAACAGGCCGTAGCGCACCCAGGGGTGGTCGGCGAACCGCTCGGCCGCCCGGGTGAGGAAGAACCTGGACAGGTCGGTGAAGAGGTAGTCGACCCGGTGACCGGCCAGTTCGGGGATGAGCTCGGCGCTGGTGCCGCCCACGCCCGCGCCGGCCTCCAGCACGCGCAGCGGCCCGCCGGTGTGCTCCTCCGCCACGCGGCCGATCACGGCCCGGACGACGCGGTTGACGTAACGGCTGAGGACGTTGTCCTTGTAGGCGCCCTCGGCCGTCTCCACCCCCGCCTCGGGGAACAGCAGATCGCGCGCGTCGAGCTCGCCGCGCATCAGCTCGGGCAGGTGCGTGGTGCTGACGCGAAGGAAGCCGATCAGCTCGGCGCCGTAGTCGAGCCCCTCCGCCAGCTCGCCGACCCGGCGCCAGAGCGCGTCCAGGTCGGCGCCGGTGCGCAGGTTCCGGTACCGGCCCGCCGGGTCGAGCTCGAGCAGGCCGTGCTCGCACAGCGCGGTGAGCCAGCGGCGGACCAGCCGGTGGTGGTCGGGTCTGACCCGGGCGGTCTCCAGGATCTCAGCCGCCTCGTGCCCGTCGTCGTCACGGGCGAACAGCCCCGAGGCCCGCAGCGCGGCCGCCATCGACGCGAGCGCGATCTCGTCGAGCGTCTCGGCCACCGCGATCACCCGTGGCAGGTCGACGCCCGCGGTCGCCGCGTCCGCCGCGTCCCTCGCCGCCGCGCCGACGTCCGGTACGGCGTCCTCCTCCCGCTTCCGCGCGGTCTGCTGTTTGTGCGCGGCCTGCGCGAAGGCGATCAGCCGCCGGTCGAGCGCGCGGTCGCCGTCGACGATCACGGTGCCGGCGGCGACGGCCGGGTGGGCCTGCAGCTGGGTCTCGACCTCGGCCAGCTCGATGCGGTGGCCCCGGATCTTGACCTGGGAGTCCTCCCTGCCGAGGAACTCGATGTTCCCGTCCGGCCGGTACCGGCCCAGGTCACCGGTGCGGTAGAGGCGCTCGCCGCGATGGTGGACGAACCGCTCGGCGGTCTTGGCCTCGTCGCCGAGATAGCCCAGCGCCACGCCGGCGCCGCCGATGTACAGCTCCCCGGGCACCCAGTCGGGGCTCGGCCGCATGCTCGCGTCGTAGACGTGGAAGCTCTGGTTGGCCAGTGGCCTGCCGTAGGGGATGCTGGCCCAGCCGGGCAGGTCCGCGCCGATGGGATGGTAGATCGACCAGATCGCGGCCTCGGTCGCCCCGCCCAGGCTGACCAGCTCCAGGCCGGGCAGCCGCCGGCGGATCCGGCCGGGCAGCGCCACCGGGATCCAGTCGCCGGAGAGCAGGGCGAGCCGCAGCGAGGGCAGCTCCACCTGGGATTCCGCCTCGAGGTAGTGCTCCAGCATCTGCAGCTGCGCGGGCACCGAGTTCCAGACCGTGACCCCGTGCTCGGCGACGAGCGCGGCCCAGTGGGAGGGGTCTCCCCTGCGCAGGGCGTCGGGCAGCACCAGGGCGGCGCCGGTGGCGAGGGGACCGAAGATGTCGTAGACCGACAGGTCGAAGCCGAGGTTGGCCAGGCCGAGCACCCGGTCCTCGGCGCCGATGCCGAACCGGGCGCCGACGTCGTCGACGGTGTTGCGCGCCGCCCGATGGCTGATCACCACGCCCTTGGGCGTCCCGGTCGATCCGGAGGTGTAGATGACGTAGGCGGGCTCGTCCGGATGCCGCTCGATCACCGGGCCCGGGGGCGCGGGCGGCAGGGTGTCGACCGCGATCCAGCCGTCCTCGGCCCGCCAGGACTGGGTGAGCACCAGCCGCGCCGAGGCGTCGGCGAGGATGCGATCGCGCCTGCCCGGCGGCTGGCCGGTGTCGACCGGGAGGTACACGCCGCCGGCCAGCAGCGTGCCCAGCACCGCCACGACCTGCTCGACGCCCTTGTCCATCACCACGGCGACGATCTCGCCCGGCGCGTGCCCCGCCTCGCGCAACGCCCGCGACACCCCCGACGCCCGTGCCAGCAGCTCGCCGTAGGACAGCGAGCGGTCGCCGACGACGGCGACCCGTTCGGGGGTGCGCCCGGCCTGGGCCACGACCTCGTCGTGCAGCAGGCCGTACGGGAGCGGCGCGACGGTGTCGTTGACGTGGTCGCGGCGGCGCGCCTGGATGTCGGGCAGCTCGACGGGAGACGCGGACGCCCAGGTCTCCTCCTCGGTCAGGCGGCCGAGGAGGTCGGTGAACGCGGCGAACATGTCGTCGACGAGACCGTCCGGGAGCACGCCCTCACGGACGTCCCAGTTGATCAGCAGCGCTTCGCCGTACTCCTTGACCTGGCAGTCGACCCACACCTGGGGGGTCTGGCTTATGCCGTACACCGGCATGCCGTGCTCGGCCGCGTCCTGGGCGATGCCGATGGCGCTGGTGAACACCACGGGCATCAGGGCGGCGGCCCTGCCCCGCTTGCGGGCCAGCTCGCGGATCACCTCCATGCCGCCGCAGCGGCGGTGTTCCAGGTCGGTGAAGAGCTGCTCGCCGATGGCGGTGGCGCGGGCGGCGAACGGGGCGTCCGGCGCGGTGTCGACGGCGAGGAGGTTGAGCGAGGTGAAGTCGCCCACGACCTCGTCGATCTGCGGGTGCAGCGGCGGGCGGTCGAGCAGCGTCAGGTTGAGCGTGAACCTGGGCCTGCGGCTCCATCGCCCGATGACCTCGGCGTAGGCGGCCAGGACGGCCTGCGAGGGGGTGATGCCCGCCGCGTTCGCACGGGTGCGGAGCAGCGCCCAGTCGCGCGGCTCCAGCGTGGCCTCCCAGCGGGTGAACCTGGCGCCCGCGTCCTGGCCGAGCGCGGGCAGTTCGGGGGCGGGGGGCAGGTCGTCGATCCTGGCCCACCAGTAGGCGCGGTCCCGGTCGTACCGGCTGCTCTCGCGCTGGGAGCGCAGGCCGAGCACGCAGTCGCGAAAGCTCAGCGGCACCGGCGGCAGGACGGTGTCCGGGTCGTCGAGCAACAGGTGCAGCTCGGCGAGCAGCAGCTGGATGCTGACGTAGTCGGCGATGAGCAGGTCGATCGAGGCGTGCAGCAGGGCCGCGCCGTCGGTGTGGGTGATCCGCAGCTCGAACAGCGGCCAGGCGCCCGGCGGGTAGACCTTGTGCGCCATCTCCTCGCGGATCGCGGCGAGGCTCTCCTCGGGGTCGGTGCCGCGAAGATCGGCCACCCGGATGTCGTAACCGGGGACCTCCGCCTGGACGTTCTGGTGACCGTCGGGATGGATCACGGCGCGGAGCATGTCGTGGCGGCCGATCAGGGTCCGCCAGGCGGCCTGGACGCGGTCCGCGTCGAGCTCGGCGAAGGCGACCTCGACGTAGCCGTGGCAGGCGACGCCGCCGTAGCCGAACGCGTCGTTGCGGCCGACCAGGTAGGCCTGCTGGACGTCGGTGAGAGGGAAGGGGTCCAGGCGCCGTTCCGGCTCCGGCCGTACGGTCTCCGACGCGGTCTCGCGGCGCAGCTGCTCGATGATCTCCGGTTTGGCGTTCAGCAGGACCGCGCGCCGGTCCTCGGTCAGCGCCCCCTTGGGGGCGCGGAACCTGAGCCGCCCCTCCTCCTCCCACAATCTGATCCCCGCCGACTCCATGTCGGCGATCAGTCCGCGTACGGCAGGTGCCTGGGCCTGGGTCACAGCACGCCCTCTTCCGTGTCATGGTCGTCGTCGATGGACAGGGCACAGTCCGCGATGGTGGGGGCGGCGAAGAAGCGCCGCAGGGTCACCTCCACGCCGAGCCGCCGCCTGGCGACCTCTGCGAAGCGGGTGGCGAGCAGCGAGTCGCCTCCCAGGGTGAAGAAGCTCTGGTTGCGGCCCGGTGCCGGGATCTCCAGGAGTTCCGCCCAGAGCTCGGCGAGCCGCTGTTCCGTTCCCGGCCGCGGCGGATCGTCGTCGGGTGGGGGTTCGAGGGTGGTGGTGAGGGCGGATCTGTTGATTTTTCCGTTGGGGGTGAGGGGCAGCTCGTCCAGCGCGGTGATGGTCGGCGGAATGGCGTGCGCGGGGAGGCGGTCGGACAGGAAGGCGCGGATCTGGTCGGCATCGGCGTCGGCCGGGGTGACGAACGCCGCCAGCCGGCGCTGGCGCCGCTCGCCCACCGCGACCGCCACCGCCCGGCTCACTATCGGGCACGCCTCCAGGGCCGCCTCGACCTCACCCAGCTCCAGCCGGTGACCGCGGATCTTCACCTGATGATCGGCGCGACCCAGGAACTCCAGGGTGCCATCGGCCCAGTAACGGCCCAGATCACCGGTGCGATACCAGCGCTGCCCGGCATAGTGCACGAACTTCGCCGCCGTCGTCACCTCATCGCCGCGATAACCCAACGCCACCCCGGCCCCACCGATCCACAACTCCCCGGCCACCCAGTCCGGGCAATCACGGCCCCGACCGTCGACCACCCGAAACCTCTGGTTACGCAACGGGAACCCATACGGCACCGACGTCCAATGCGCCGGAACGTGCGCCACCTCCCACACGTTCGACCAGATCGCCGCCTCCGTCGCACCACCCAACGCCACCAACCTGCACCGGCCACCACTGCCGGCCGCCAACCGCGCCTGCAGATCCAGCCCCACCCAGTCACCCGAGACCAGCGCCACCCGCAACCGCGGCGGAACCCGGTCCACGGCTGAGATCAGCATCTCCAGCAACGTCGGAACGCTGTTCCAGATCGTCACCCCATGGGTGACACACAACTGCGCCCACCGCTGCGCGTCCCTGCGCTCGTCCTCGGCGACCAGCACCACCGCGCCACCCACCGACAACAACCCGAACACGTCATACACCGACAGATCGAAATCCAGCGCCGACACCGCCAGAACCCGATCCCCGCAGCCCACCCCCAACCGCTCGTTCACATCCACCACCGTGTTCAACGCCGCCCGATGCGAGACCTCCACACCCTTGGGCACCCCCGTCGAACCCGACGTGAAGATCACATACGCCGCCGCGTCCGGCGACACCCCCACCGGAGTCGCCAACCGCTCACATGACCGCGCTTGTGCCAGCGTCTCCTCGGTCAGCACCCGCACCACCCCCGCGCGCGACAGGATCGACTCCCGCCGCGCAACAGGCTGATCCACCCCCACCGGCACATACACACCGCCCGCGGCCAGCACCCCCAACACCGCGACCACCTGATCCACACCCTTGGGCACCACCACCCCCACCGCGTCCCCCGGCACCACACCCCAGCCCCGCAACAACCCCGCGACCCCCAACGCCCGACCCGCCAACTCCCCGTACGTGACCGTGACGGCGTCGGAGATCAGCGCGGGCAGGTGCGGCTCGCGGGCGGCGCGGGTGAAGAACGCCTCGTGCAGGGTGCCGTCCGGCAGGGGACCCTCGGTGTCGTTGGCGCGCCGACGGACGAGCTCCTGCTCCATCGGCAGGCCGACCGGGGCCGGGGCCGACCAGTCACCCTCCGACAGCCACTCCAGCAGGTTCAGATGCGTGTCGAACATCGCGTCCAGCACGCCCGGCGCGAACAGCTCCTCCACCGCGTCCCAGCGGACGAGCAGCTCGCCGTCGACCTCCGCCACCTGGTAGTCCAGCCAGACCTGCGGGGTCTGCGAAACCCCCCAGACCTGCTCGGCGAAGGAGGGACCGAACGTGCCGCCGTCGGCGACGCCGAGCATGCTGGTGAACACCACGGGCATGGTCATCTCGATCGAGTCGGCCCGCCTGGCCAGCTCGCGCATCACCCACACGGCCGAGACCTCGCCGTGCTCCAGGCCGCGCCAGACCTCCTCCTGCAGCCGGCGCGCGCCCTCCAGCCAGCCGGAGCCCGACCGGTAGCCGACGAGCATCAGCGAGGTGAAGTCGCCGAGGACGCGATGGATGTCGGGGTGCACCTCGCGCCGGTCGAACAGCGTGAGGTTGAGCGTCAGCTCCGTCTGGGCGCTCCATGCGGAGAGGATCTCGCCGAAGGCGGCCGCCAGCACCGTGGAGGCGGTCAAATCGTGCTTCCTCGCCAGCTCGGAGACGCGCTGCCAGCGTTCGGCGTCCATCCTGACCTCGCGGCGGACGAACCTGGGCCGGTCGATCATGGCCGGGTCGACGCGCAGCGGCAGCCGCGGCGCGGGGGGCAGTTCGGGCAGGCGGCCGCCCCAGTACTCCTTGGCCGCTTCGAAGACCGCGCGATCGGGAGTGAGCCCGAGCACGTAGTCGCGGAACGACACCTCCAGCGGCGGGAGCACGGCGGCGGGGTCGTGGTAGAGCACGTCGAGTTCGGCGAAGAAGGCCATCGTGCTCAACGCGTCGATGATGATGTTGTCGAAGCCGACCCCCAGCCGGACGCGGCCCTCGTGCCGCGCGGCCCGCGCGTCGAACAGCGGCCAGGTGGCCGGGTCGAACACCTGGTGCGACATCTGCTCGCGCAGCTGCTCGGCACTGTCGACCATGGCGATCGTGAAGTGCGGCACCTCGGGCAGGATGCGCTGGAACCCTCCCTCGTCGAAGACGGCGCGCAGCATCTCGTGCCGCTCGATCAGCAGGTTCCACGCGGTCTGCAGCCGGTCGAGATCGATGTCGCCGTCGAACTCGGTGTAGAAGTGGCAGCCGACGCCACCGAGCGTGAAGTGCTCGGCGCGGCCGAGCCAGTAGGCGCGCTGTACCTCTGTCGGCGGGAACGGATCGTGGCGGTGTTCGAGGTCGGCGCCCAGCACCGCGGTGGGCACGAGCGTCTCGTCCAGGGTGAGGGTCGCGGCGAAGTCGGCGAGCACCGGCGAGTCGAACAGCAGGGTCAGCCTGGCGTCGGTGACGCCCGCCGACCGCAGCCGCGCGATCATGCGGGTGGCGAGCAGCGAGTCGCCGCCGAGGGCGAAGAAGTTGTCCGCGCGGTGCACCGCGGGCAGGTCGAGCAGGCCGGCCCAGATCTCGGCGAGCAGGATCTCGGCCGCCCCGGCGGGCGCCTCCCCCGCCTCGGTCACCGACGTGTCCTCCACGAGGGAGACGAGGGCGGATCTGTTGATTTTTCCGTTGGGGGTGAGGGGCAGCTCGTCCAGCGCGGTGATGGTCGGCGGAATGGCGTGCGCGGGGAGGCGGTCGGACAGGAAGGCGCGGATCTGGTCGGCATCGGCGTCGGCCGGGGTGACGAACGCCGCCAGCCGGCGCTGGCGCCGCTCGCCCACCGCGACCGCCACCGCCCGGCTCACTATCGGGCACGCCTCCAGGGCCGCCTCGACCTCACCCAGCTCCAGCCGGTGACCGCGGATCTTCACCTGATGATCGGCGCGACCCAGGAACTCCAGGGTGCCATCGGCCCAGTAACGGCCCAGATCACCGGTGCGATACCAGCGCTGCCCGGCATAGTGCACGAACTTCGCCGCCGTCGTCACCTCATCGCCGCGATAACCCAACGCCACCCCGGCCCCACCGATCCACAACTCCCCGGCCACCCAGTCCGGGCAATCACGGCCCCGACCGTCGACCACCCGAAACCTCTGGTTACGCAACGGGAACCCATACGGCACCGACGTCCAATGCGCCGGAACGTGCGCCACCTCCCACACGTTCGACCAGATCGCCGCCTCCGTCGCACCACCCAACGCCACCAACCTGCACCGGCCACCACTGCCGGCCGCCAACCGCGCCTGCAGATCCAGCCCCACCCAGTCACCCGAGACCAGCGCCACCCGCAACCGCGGCGGAACCCGGTCCACGGCTGAGATCAGCATCTCCAGCAACGTCGGAACGCTGTTCCAGATCGTCACCCCATGGGTGACACACAACTGCGCCCACCGCTGCGCGTCCCTGCGCTCGTCCTCGGCGACCAGCACCACCGCGCCACCCACCGACAACAACCCGAACACGTCATACACCGACAGATCGAAATCCAGCGCCGACACCGCCAGAACCCGATCCCCGCAGCCCACCCCCAACCGCTCGTTCACATCCACCACCGTGTTCAACGCCGCCCGATGCGAGACCTCCACACCCTTGGGCACCCCCGTCGAACCCGACGTGAAGATCACATACGCCGCCGCGTCCGGCGACACCCCCACCGGAGTCGCCAACCGCTCACATGACCGCGCTTGTGCCAGCGTCTCCTCGGTCAGCACCCGCACCACCCCCGCGCGCGACAGGATCGACTCCCGCCGCGCAACAGGCTGATCCACCCCCACCGGCACATACACACCGCCCGCGGCCAGCACCCCCAACACCGCGACCACCTGATCCACACCCTTGGGCACCACCACCCCCACCGCGTCCCCCGGCACCACACCCCAGCCCCGCAACAACCCCGCGACCCCCAACGCCCGACCCGCCAACTCCCCGTAGGTCACGCGGTTCCCGTCCGAGATCAGCGCGGTGCGCTCGGGCTCGTGCCCGGCCCAGGAGAAGAAGCCCGCGTGCAGCAGGCTCTCGGGCAGCGGCCCGGAGGTGTCGTTGACCTGCTCGCGGACGAACTCCTGCTCCATCGGCAGGCCGACCGGGGCCGGGGCCGACCAGTCGCCCTCCGACAGCCACTCCAGCGTCCGGCCGTACGCGTCGAACATCGCGTCCAGCACGCCCGGCGCGAACAGCTCCTCCACCGCGTCCCACGCCAGGTGGAGTCCGTGCTCGTACTCGTTGATCTGGTTGTCGAGCCACACCTGCGGCGTCTGGGTGATCATCCATCCCGGCTCGCCGAACGCCTCGCGGACCTCGGGGACGATCAACTCGGTGCCCAGGTTGCAGGCGAAGACGACCGGCGCTCCCGTGTGCTCCCCGTCGCGGGCGAGGTCACGGAGCACCTCGACGCCGGAGTAGCCGGCGTGCCGGGCGTCGGCGCGGAACGTGGCCTGCAGCGTCCTGGCGCGCTCCGCGAACGGCAGCGCCTCGGACAGGTCGGCGGCCAGCAGGATCAGGTTGGTGAAATCGGCCACCATGCCGGCCACGTCGGGGTGGACGGTCTCGTCGCGGTCGAACAGCGGCACGTTGACGAGGAAGCGCGGCTCGCCGCTCCAGGCGGCGAGGACCTCGCAGTAGGCGGCGACGAGCACCATGGCCGGGGTGAGCCCGTGCGCGCGGGCCTGTGCCTGGACCCGCCGCCACGCGGCGAGGGAGAGCCACCTCTCGCGCCGGACGAAACGGGGCCGGGTGACCCGGCCCGGGTCGAGCGCGAGCGGCAGTTGCGGCGCGCCGGGCAGGTCGGGCAGGCGGCCGAGCCAGTACTCCCGGTCCCTGGCGTGCTCCCGGGACCTTTCCGCGTCGCGCGCCGCGAGATACCGGGGAAACGAGCAGGCCAGCGGCGCGGGCGGCCGGTCGGGCTCCAGGTAGAGACGTGCCAGGTCCTTCATCAGGATCTGGAGGCCGAGCACGTCGGCGACCAGGAAGTCCACCTCGAAGTGGACCCTGGAGCGGGCGCCCGGCAGCAGTGACAGCTGGACGTCGAAGACCTCGCCGCGGGCGGCGTCGAAACGGCGATGCGACAGCCGGTCCCGCAGGCGCTCGGCGGCGTCCTCGCCGAGTTCCGACAGGTCGTTCACGGTCAGGCCCGGCCACGGGCTGGTGTCCATGATCTGCTGCGTACCGTCGTCGTGGAAGATCGCGCGCAGCATCCCGTGCCGGTCGATCAGGGCGCGTACGGCCCGTTCCAGCCTCGCCGGGTCGACGCCGAAACCGTCGAACTCAAGGTAGGCGTGGCAGCCGACGCCCCCGATGACCTGGCCGTCCGCGCGGCCGATCCAGTAGGCCAGCTGTACGGGGGTGAGCGGGAACGCGGCCGTCTCGTCCACGCTCCGCCCCCGTTCGGCCGGGACCGCGGGCGACAGCCGCGAGCGGACCAGCGACCACCATGCGGTGAGCGTGAGCTCCTCCGCCAGCTCGGCGAAGACGATACGGGCTCCCGCGCGCCGCCAGCGCCCGGCCAGCCGCATGGCCCGGAGCGAGTCCAGGCCCAGGCTGACCAGGTCGGCGTCGTCGCCGATCTCGGAAGGGGCGATGCTCAGCTGGTCTGCGATGTCCGCGCGCATCGACTCCATCGTCAACGCCGCGACCACGGTTTCTTCCATCACAACGAGAGCCCAATCTTCGTGTCGTGTCTGACGAATTCAGCCGGTAGTGGTCGCGTGCAGCCTGCGGGCCAGGCCCGCGGGCGTCGGCTCCTCGAAGATGTCCTTGAGCTTGAGCCGGATCTGGGTCGCCCGCTTGACCTCCTGGAGGAGCTTGACGGCCAGCAGCGAGTGCCCGCCCAGGGCGAAGAAGTTGCTGTCCGGGCCCAGGTCGGTGCGGTTCAGCATCGCCTTCCACAGCAGGACCAGCGAGTCGGTCAGCTCGTCGCCGCTGCTCTCCACGAGGTCGGCCTCCTCCGGGCCGGACGCGACGCCGCGCAGCTCGGTGGCGAGCCGGCGCAGCGCCGGGTAGTCCACCTTGTCGTTGCCGGTCATCGGGAAGGAGTCCAGGACGACGTACTCCTGCGGCGTCGCCGAGTAGGGAAGCGACGCGCTGGCGTGATCCCACAGTTCCGAGGTCACCTTGGGATTCCCGGGGGCCGTCACGAACGCCCACAGGACCGCGTCGGAGCTGGGGTCGCCGACGACCACGACCGCCGCCGCCCGGACCTCCGGGTGGGTGAGCAGCACGCCCTCGACCTCGGCGAGCTCGATCCTGTTGCCGCGCAGCTTGATCTGGCGGTCGAGCCTGCCGAGGATCTCCAGCCTGCCGTCCCTGGTCCACTGGGCCAGGTCGCCGGTGCGGTAGAAACGTCCGTACCAGGCGTGCGTGCCGAACCGCTCCGAGGTCAGCTCGGGGCGGTCGTGGTAGCCGATGGCCAGCCCGTCACCCGCGATGCACAACTCGCCGCGGGTTCCGACCGGCAGCGGCCGGCCGTGGGGGTCGGCCACGTACACCTTCGTGTTCGCGATCGGCACGCCCACGTCGACGCGGTCGCCGGCGGGATCGATCCGGCCCGCGGTGGACCAGATCGTGGTCTCGGTCGGGCCGTACACGTTGTAGAGCTCGCACCCGGTCACGGTGAGCTGCCTGGCCAGTACGGCGGGCATCGGCTCGCCGCCGCACAGCACGCGGCGGCCGGCCAGCAGCCCGGCGACCTGGTCGATGACCAGCCGCCAGGTGGTCGGCGTGGCCTGGACGATGGAGATGTCGTGGCGGAGCAGCGCCTCGGCGAGCGGCTCGCCCTGCGTGCGGGCGTCGTCGGGCGCGACGGCGAGCCGCGCGCCCGTCGTCAGGGGCAGGAACAGCTCCAGGGCGGAGATGTCGAAGCTGAACGTGGTCAGCCACAGCACGGTGTCGTCGGCGTCCACCGTCAGCTGGTGCGCGAAGTGCGCGATCAGGTTGGCGAGGGCGCGGTGATCGATCAGCGTTCCCTTGGGCAGCCCGGTGGAGCCACTGGTGTAGATCAGGTACGCGCGGTCTCCCGGCCCGACGGGGCTGGACGGCAGCACCTTCCCGGTCACCGGCCTCACCGACTCGACCGCCACGAGGGGCAGGACGGTACGGTCGCCGGGCACCAGAATCCCCTCTCCGGCGAGGACCACCGCGGCGCCGGAGTCGCCGAGCTGGTAGTCGAGGCGCTGCTCGGGGTGGTCGGGTTCGAGCGGCAGGTAGGCCGCCCCGGCGAGCCACACGCCGATCGCCGCGGCGGCCAGCTCGGGGCCGCGCCGCGCCAGCAGCGCGACGACGTCGCCCGAGCCGACCCCGGCCGCCACCAGCCGGTCGCGGGTGGCCTCCGCGGCGGCCCACAGCCGGCGGATGCCGATGTGGCGATCGCCGTCGAGGACCGCTGCGGTGTCCTCGGCGGGAGCGCTCGACACTCGCCCGGCGATCATCTCCAGCACGGTCGCGGGCGTCACGTTGCGTTCCGTCGCGTTGGCCATCTCGATGGCCGCCCGGTCCTGGTAGCACCACACGGGCGCCTCGCCGAGCGGCCTGTCGGGCTGTTCCGCGAGCGTGACGAGCATCTCGTCGAAGCGGGCCAGCAGCAGCTCCACGTCGGCCCTGTCGAGCACGTCCACGCAGAACGCGGTCCTGATCTTGATCGCTTCCGGGGTGGAGGTGACGAAGAACTCCAGGTCGAACTTGCTGTAGCCGTTCTCGACGACCACCTGCTCGGCCCGCATGCCGTCCAGGACGAACTCGGCGCCGATGTCGGCCGGGATGTAGTTGAAGGTGTGGCGGAAGAGGTTGTTGCGCCAGCCGTCGCGCGAGACGAGCTCCATCATGTCGTCGACGGGATAGTCGGCGTGCGCCATGGCCTCCATGAACGTGCGGCGCGTCAGGCGCGCGTACGTGCGGAAACTCTGCGTCCAGTCGATCTGGGTGCGCAGGGTGAGGACGTTGATGTGGTAGCCGATGGCCAGGCCGGCCTCGGGCGAGCGGACGCTGACGGGCGAGCCGATGGTGAGATCGGGGCCCGCGCCGTGGGCGGCCAGCAGCACGCCGTACGCCGCCATGAGGATGACGGACTCCGGCGCGCGCAGCTCGCGCTGCATCTGCCTGGCCGCCTTGCGGGCGACGGGAGAGAGCTCCCAGTTGATGATGTCGCCCGCGAGCGTGGTCTCGGACGCCTCCGGCTTCTCGCACCACAGGTCCAGCTCGGCGGCGCTGAACCCGGCCAGCTTGTCGCGCCAGAAGCCCGCGCTGCGCGGGTCGGCGGCCGGCTCCTCCCAGGCGGGGACGACCGTGGACTCCGGCGCGCCTCCGATGGCCAGGGTGTTGTAGAGCGCGACGAGCTCGTTCAGCAGCAGCGCCGCGGACAGCCCGTCGAAGACCGCGTGATGGATCGCCAGGCAGTAGAGCTCGCCCTCCGCCTCCTCGATGACCGCGGCCCGCACCAGCGGCTCGCCCTCGGGCTGGAACGGCCGGGCGAGGAACCCCGTCAGCCACTGCCGTGAGGCTCCGTCACCGCCCTCCTCGATCCGCAGGTCGATCTCCTCGATCGGCAGGACCTGCCGCGTCATCCCCTCGGCCTCGACGCGGAAGACCGTTCGCAGGATCTCGTGGCGATGCAGCAGGCGGTTGATCGCCTCCAGGACGAGAGGGCGTCGCAGCCTCCCCGCCACGCTGAAGGCCACGCTCAGGTTGTTCACCCCGGTCCCGGGGACGAGCTCTTCGAGCATCCACAGCGCCTGCTCCTTGCGCGTGGCCCGCTCACCCAGCATCTGCTTCATGGTCATCTCTCCAGTACCTTGGTAACGGCCCGGGCGATCTCGTCGGATCTGAAAAGCTCCGCGTGGCTCTCCTCGAACCTGAGCTCCTCGGCCACCAGCGGGCCGGTGGCGGTGTCACGCAGCTTGTTCAGCCCGTTGTGCGAGGTGGACGAGCTCACCGCGGTGGCCCGCAGCCAGTTGCCCCACGGGTCGAACCGGTCGGCCAGGCTCATGTAGGACAGGAAGGCGCTGAACGTGCCGAGCATCTCCTCGGCGTACTCCCCGTCGAGCCCCACCCTCTCGAAGGCGTTGTGGGCGATCCGGCTGAAGGTGCCGTAGAGCTGCTCGGCGTAGCGCTCGATCGTGATCCCCTCCTGCTGGACCAGCCGGTCCATCGCCTCCCGGGTCACGGCGACGTCCTCCGGGGTGAGGATCGAGGAGAGGATGTCGAAGACCTTGCCGAACTGGAAGTAGATGTTCTCCAGGGTGATGGGTTCCGGATCGAAGATGATGAGCGCGGGTGCCCGCTTCTGCACCTCGGCGAGCCGGGTGACGAGCTCCCCCGCGTAGACGGCGCCCACGCAGTAGCCCATGACCGCGCTGACGGTCCGGCCACTCGCCATGATCGACGTGAGCCACGAGCCGAGGTAGTCCGGCCCGTCGACGCCCGAGCCGGGCGCCAGCCCCGGTGGGACGACGTGCCAGAAGGTCGCGTCGAGGTCCATCCGGGCGACCAGGTCGGAGAAGCCGGCCTCGGCGCGGCCGGTTCCCGTGAAGTCGACGCAGAGGACGAGATCTGCCGAGTCGGATTCTTTGAGCGTCGTCCAGCTGGTTACCAGATTCATGATCACTTCCTTGGCTAGGAACCCCCGCCTTCGAGGGCGAGTTGAATCAGGAGGTCGGCGTCCATGGTGTCGATCGCCTCGGCCTCGGTCGGGTTGTTCGCGTCGCGGTCGTCGAGGCGGGCCAGGCGGAACAGACTGTCCAGCAGCCCGGCCTCTCGCAGCCGTGAGATGGGGATGGTCGTCAGGAACTGGCGCACCTCGGCGTCGCTGTGCGCCGGGGTCGCCTCGGCCGCGGCCACCGCCGGGAAGAGCTGCTCCAGGACGAACTGG
Source organism: Streptosporangium sp. G12 (assembly GCF_052983175.1). Taxonomy (NCBI): domain Bacteria; kingdom Bacillati; phylum Actinomycetota; class Actinomycetes; order Streptosporangiales; family Streptosporangiaceae; genus Streptosporangium; species Streptosporangium sp. G12. Next base: position 37,590 of record NZ_JBRIQO010000049.1, read on the forward strand.
GTCAGCGCGCCGGGGTTCGGGTAGTCGAAGATGAGCGTGGCCGGCAGCCGTAGGCCGGTGACCGCGTTGAGCTGGTTGCGCAGCTCGACCGCGGTGAGGGAGTCGAAGCCGAGCTCCTGGAACTGGCGCCGCGGTTCGATCGCCGACCCGTCGGCGAACCCGAGCACCGCCGCCACCCGGTCCGCGACGAGATCGGCCAGGGTGGCGTGCAGCTGCTCCGGGTTCATCGTGGCCAGGCGCTCCGACAGGGGCTGCGCGGGGTGCGTACGACGGGACTGCGGGCGGGTCCTGGCCTTGGTGAATCGTGCGGGGACGAGGACGGGGTGGTCGGTGTGCAGGGCGGCGTCGAGCAGGGCGAGTCCTTCGGGGATG
>NZ_JBRIQO010000050.1:0-37735 GCF_052983175.1 Streptosporangium sp. G12
CCGGAGCCTGTGAACCGTGAACCTCAACGCGACCTCCTCCTTGTGGGGTAGTTGCTGTTGGAATCCCCCGCCTTCAGGCGGGGGAGGATGTCAACACCCAGACCTCCGGCGCGCAGGTGATCCTCGCGGTCACCAACAGCGGGCCCGTCATCCCCGGCGACCAGATCCAGCGCCTCTTCCACCCCTTCCAGAAACTGGCGCCCGAACGTCACGGCCGCCGCGACGGCTACGGCCTCGGACTCGCCATCGTCGGTGCCGTCACGCGAGCCCACCACGCCACCCTCACCACCGGCACACGCCCCGAAGGCGGCCTGTCCATCACCGTGCGGTTCGCGCGCGGGTCCCATCCGGACCACCCCTGACGGCAGGGGCCGGCCCGCGTGCGCGCCGAGACGTCGGCGGCCTCGCTCAGAGGATGTCGTGCCCGTCCGGCCCGTCCGCCAGGCGTGCCGCCCTGGCGTGCAGGTAGCGCTGCTGCGGGAGGCCGGTCGCGCGCTGGGCCGCCTCCCGGTAGCGGTCACGGGCCGCCACGTGATCACCGGCCATCTCCAGTAGGTGCGCGCGGACCGCGTGCAGCCGGTGGTCCTCGGCGATCCGCCCGTCGGCCGCGAGCGGATCGAGCAGGCCGAGCCCGGCGTGCGGGCCGCGGGCCATGGCCACCGCCACCGCGTGGTTCAGCGCCACCATCGGGTTGTCGGAGATGCGCATCAGCAGCTCGTACAACGCGGCGATCTGCGGCCAGTCGGTCGCCTCGGCGCTCGGCGCCTCGTCGTGGATCGCGGCGATCGCCGCCTGGAGCCGGTACGGGCCGGCCGTCCCCCGGGGGAGCACGCCGGTGATGAGCGCCACGCCCTCGGCGATGGCCTCCGCGTCCCACAGGCTCCGGTCCTGCTCGGCCATCGGGACCAGCGAGCCGTCCGGCCCGGTACGCGCCGGCCGGCGCGCGTCGGTGAGCACCATGAGCGCGAGCAGCCCCGTCACCTCGCCGTCGTCGGGCAGCAGCCGGTGGACCATCCGGGTCAGCCGGATCGCCTCCGCCGACAACTCGACGCGCTGCAGGTTCGGCCCCGAGGTGCTGGCATAGCCCTCGTTGAAGATCAGGTAGAGCACGTGCAGGACCACGCGGAGCCGTTCGGCGCGCTCCGGGCCCGAGGGGATGCCGAACGGGACGCCGCTGTCCTTGACGCTGCGCTTGGCCCGGGTGATGCGCCGGGTCATGGTCGCCTCCGGCACGAGGAACGCCCGGGCGATCTCCGCGGTGGTCAGGCCGCCGACCACCCGCAGGGTGAGCGCGATCTGCGAGGCCGCCGACAGCGAGGGGTGACAGCACATGAACAGCAGGATGAGCGTGTCGTCGGACTCCGAGGCGGGCCGGTCGGCGGCGGGCGCGAGCCACTGGCCGGGCAACGTCCATCGGGCGACGGTGTCCTCACGGCGCCGGCGCGCCTGCTCGGCGCGCAGCAGGTCGGTCAGCCTGCGTGAGGCGACCGTGATCAGCCAGCCCAGCGGGCTGTCGGGGACGCCGTCCTCGGGCCACTGCGTGGCGGCGGCGAGGAGCGCCTCCTGCGTCGCGTCGTCGGCGGCGTCGAAATGCCCGTAGCGCCGTACCACCGCGCCGAGGACCTGCGGCGCCAGGCGGCGCAGCAGGTCCTCGAACTCGGTGTCGGGCACGGAGACGATCAGATCGCCAGCTCGCCCTGGAACTCCTCGACCGGCCGTACGTCGGCGTAGGAGTTCGCGGCGATGTCCCCGGGGGCGGGGCACTCCCCGAGGCGGGCGGCGATCTCGGTCGCCCGGTCGAAGCTCTCGCACTCCACGATCCAGTAGCCGGCCAGGACCTCCTGGGTCTCGGCGTAGGGGCCGTCCGTCACGACCGGGACACCGTCCTTCGACCCCACCCTGCGGGTGTGGACCGGAGCGGCCAGCCCTCGCGTCTCGACGAACTCACCGGACTCCTCCAGATCCCTGGAGAACGCCTGCATGAACGCGTGCATCGGCGCGAAGTCCTCCGGGGACAGGGCCGGCCGGTCGCCGTCCTTGCCCGCCATGGCGTCGTAGTCCCGCTGCGAGCCGTACATCAAGATCATGTACTTCATGGTCTCTTCCTCTCCGCCGGCGCCGCCGTGGCGCCCGGCACCGGAGACGTCGGAGCCGCGGGCCTCCACCGGACATCCGCCCGCGACCGGATCGCGAAATCGCCGGATCGCCGCCCGCTCGCGCCGGCTCCCCAGGTTATGCGACGCCTCCGCCGGCCGGCGGTCAGGTGGCGGGAATCAGGCCGGGGCCCACGACGTGCTCCCGGTGGGGCTCGGGGTCGTTCTGGTCGTGCCGGAAGTGCCCGGCGCACCAGACGACGACGCTGGTGGCGCTGACGCTCTCGCCGTTGACGAAGCGGTTCAGCATCGCCCGGTTCTACGGGGTTCGGGGCCGGAACGGTGGATGGCGGCGACTCCACCCGCCTCAGCCACGGTCGAGCCGGATGGCGATGTCGAGCACCTGCCGGTTGGCGGGGAAGAGGCCGTAGCTGTAGTTGACGGCGCCGGTGAGCAGGTTGATGCCGTAGAACCCGTAGCGCCCGCCGACCTTCAGCGCGGCGAAGGCGCTGTTGGAGACGGTGACGCCGTTGCGCAGCGAGCTGTGGACGTCGAAGCCCGCCGCGCCGGTCGCGGCCACGCGCAGGTTGCCGGTCGTCACCAGCGTGCCCGCGTTGGCCGGGGACTGCAGGCTCATCCGGTCGGACGTGGTGTCCACGTCGAAGAGCGTGGTGGCGGTGGCCGGACTGAGGTCGTTGTTGGTGTATCCGGCGCCCGAGACGCCGATCGCGACCGCTTCCGCGACGACCGGCGTGAAGGACGGGTCACTCGACGGACCGGCCGTCGGGGCGGTCGGCGGGCGGGTCTGCGAGCCGGTCAGCGGCCCGTCGGCCACGGTCTGCCCCGCGGTCGGCGCGCCCGTCGGGTCGTCGAGGTTGTGGCGCAGGTTCTGCCCGGTGTCGCTGATCACGCGCAGCCGGTCGGCGGCGGGGTTGAAGTCGACGCCGAAGTCGACGCCGCTCAGCGGCACGGTCAGCTGCGATACCTTGACCGCCCTGGCCGGCCCGCTGAGCGTGTAGACGCCGCCCTGGTTCCCGACGCCGTACAGCTTGCCGTTGCGCACGCGGTAGTCGATGCCCACGAGAGCGGTGTCGCCGGCGAGCCCGCGGACCCTGCCGAGGTCGCGGGTGCGGCCGGGGGAGCGGATCTCGAAACCCACCAGGCGCTGGTCGCCGGTGAGCCCGATGACGTCGATGCCGGGCCTGCGCCCGGCCATCGCCGGCGCGCTGCCCGTCACGCCGCCCGCCACCGTGCCCAGCGCCACCACGGCGGCGATGAGTGTCCTTCGCATGTGCCCCTCCTTCTGCGGTCGGGTGCCACGGCACCCGCGTCTTCGGCGACAAGGCCGTTACGGATCGCAGAGACTTCATCACACACGGCGACGGTGTGGCCTGCGAAAGGGCCGCGGATCACCGGCGTGTCTGGGATCGGCGGGGGATCCGCCTCGCCCGCACCCGGACGGAGCCTGGCGAAACCAGCGAAACCCCGCCCCCGCGCTCACCGGGTCCACCTGAGGCCCCGGCACGACGGGAACCGCGTCCCGCCGCGCCCGCCCGGATCAGGCAAGGGCGGGAGCTCCGCCACGAGTGCGCTGGGCGCACCCGAACGAACACCCATCACCCCGAGTTTTTCAAGACCGCCGCCATGCGAATCGCCCTGCTCATCGATCTCGTGCGGTGAATCGAATCGGCGGCACGTCGGTTTGAAATGTTTCCGCCCACCTTGGCGAGGTAGAGGTATGGCTCGAATAGCGTGATCACAGCGGGGTCCGGCTTCTTCGGTGGACGAAAGGGGATTGACATGAACGATCGTCGAGGTCGTATATGGCGATATGGTCTTCTCGGTCTCGTCGACATGAGAGAAAACGGAACCCCCATGTCACGAGTGGCTCTTTTCGGCTTCGCGGTAGGTGTCGTCGGAGGCTTCCTGGCGAGCCTCCTCTACATGTGGTTCGACACCGAGGCCGGGCAGGCCTTCGTCTTCAGCTGGCCGAAGGCCGTCACCTACACGATTTTCATGGGGCTGATGGCGGCCTTTATCTCCGTCCTCAACGTGCGCAGATACCGGAAGAAGGCGGCCCGAACAGCATCCGGCTCGACAGGGCGCGTCACGACCAGCGAAATCCGATAAGCATTCCGATCTCACGAGCTCCGAACGGACGGATGGTTTTCGACCGCGCTCTCCGATCCCGACGGGGAAATCCGGGCGTGTGACGCGGGTCCCGTTCACGCCCTGAAGTGTTCCGGACAGGGGGCCTTAACCGGAACGGTTCGCGGAACACCTATACGGAACACCCTGACCTGGGGCCTGTTCCGGTTGCGCGGTGTTCCGCTGAGGGATCCCCTAACGGAACAGCCCCGGCCCCGAGGGCGGCGCAAAGGTTCGCGAATCTTCCGTCCGGGCCGGGCCGGTCAGAGGTGTGCGCGGGCTGGGGCGGACCGGTGGGGGGCGTTCCAGCGGTCGGCGATGGCGGCGGCCCGGGCGAAGTGGGCGGCGGCCTCGTCGTCTTCGGCGCCGTCCGGATCGCGCAGGTCGCCGATGGTGCCGGGGGCCGGGTCGGGAAGCAGGAAGTCGTAGGCGCCGTGCACGCCGAGGTGCCGGCTGACGAAAGGCGATAGCCGGGCCATGTCCTCCTCGCGAACCGGACAGCCCTGCGCCTTCAGCTGACGGACGGCCGCATCCAGGTAGACGGTCGTCCCTGGAACGACACAATTCAGAACAAGCCCGAGGACGCCGAGCTGGTTTTCAAGACCACGTTCATAGCGGTGGTGGAACTCGCCCTTCTCGCCGTGGCAGATCTTGCGGGCCGGGGCGTGGCGGGCCCTCCTGCAGGTTGCGGATGTGCTTGATGTCGCGCCGACCGTCGAGACCCCCCATGCCGACGCCGTCGAGATCGACGAGACCGACGGCGCCGCCATCTTCGGGGCTCGCGTGGAAGCGCTCTTGACCACGCTGGGAGAGGCAGATCGCTGGAGGCGGCAGCATCGCCGCGTTCGCACCGGCGCCTCGACCGGCCACAAGATGGTGGGCCTGGCCGGCGACCCCGGCAAGCCGCCCGAGTACCTCCCCAACGGCGCCAAGACCCACGGCCTGGGCTACCTGCGCGGCCTGGACCGCCGCCAGGCGACCATGCGCCCGCTGATCCCGCGCGACCGGTTCGAGATCGCGTCCCGTCCGGCGGCCGGCCGGTTCGACACCCTCACGCTCGGCTTCTCCTGGGTAGTTCGCCGTTGTCCCGCCCGGAGCCGCCGGGCGGGACAACACCCCGCTTGAAGAAGGGCAGGTCATGACCGTTTTTCGTGGAGAGTTCAGTCCGTTCCGGATGTCCGTCCGGTTCCGGACGTGGGTGTCGTGCGCGCTGGTCATGCCTGCGTGGCTGTCGGCGGTGCGGCCGGAGGCCCGGAAGGCGATCACCCGGGCGCCCTTCCGGCTGGTGGCCCTACACTTGCGCGAGCGGATTCAGGGCGGAGGGCGGCAGCGTGCAGACGGAAAAAAGCGGCGTCCCTGCTACCTGTTTAGACGCGGTACTTGAACGCATCACCTATGCCAACGAGGAGACCGGCTACACCATCGCCCGGGTGGCCACCGACCGCTCCGGCGCCGACCTGCTGACCGTGGTCGGGCCGCTGCTGGGCGCCCAGCCGGGTGAGTCGCTGCGGCTGACCGGGCGCTGGGCCTCCCACCCCAAGTACGGCAAGCAGTTCGAGGTGTGGTCCTACACCACCGTGCTGCCCGCCACCATCCAGGGCATCCGGCGCTACCTGGGCTCCGGGCTGATCAAGGGCATCGGGCCGAAGATGGCCGAGCGGATCGTCGACCACTTCGGCGTCGACACCCTGGAGGTCATCGAGACCACCCCCGAGCGGCTGGTCGAGGTTCCCGGGCTCGGCCCCAAGCGGACCAAGATGATCGGCGTCGCCTGGGAGGAACAGAAGATCATCAAAGAGGTGATGATCTTCCTGCAGGGGGTCGGCGTGTCCACCTCGATCGCGGTCCGCATCTTCAAGCAGTACGGCGACAAGTCCATCACGGTCGTCAGGAGCGAGCCGTACCGGCTGGCCGACGACGTGTGGGGCATCGGCTTCAAGACCGCCGACACCATCGCCCAGGCCGTGGGCATCCCGCACGACAGCCCCGAGCGCGTCAAGGCGGGCCTGCGCTACACCCTGTCCCAGGCCGCCGACGACGGCCACTGCTACCTTCCTGCGCCCAACCTCATCGGCGACGCGGTGAAGATCCTGGAGGTTCCCGCCGAGCTGACCGCGCGGTGCCTGGAGGAGCTGGTCGCCGAGGAGGGCGTGGTCCGCGAGGACGTCCCGGTCGGCGACGGCAGCGTCCCGGCGGTCTACCTGGTGCCCTTCCACCGCGCCGAGCTGTCCCTGGCGGGGGCGCTGCGCTCCCTGCTGGCCTGCGAGCACGACCGGCTGGGCGCCTTCGCCTCCGTCGACTGGGACGCGGCGCTGAAATGGCTGCGCACCCGGACCGGCGCCGAGCTCGCCGAGGAGCAGGCCCACTCGGTACGGCTGGCGCTGACGGAGAAGGTCGCCGTGCTGACCGGCGGTCCCGGCTGCGGCAAGAGCTTCACCGTACGCTCCATCGTCACCCTGGCCCGCGCCAAGAAGGCCAAGGTGATCCTGGCCGCGCCCACCGGCAGGGCGGCCAAGCGCCTGGCGGAGCTGACCGGCCACGAGGCCACCACCGTGCACCGGCTGCTGCAGCTGCGTCCCGGCGGGGACGCCACCTTCGACCGCGACAACCCGCTGGACGCCGACCTGGTCGTGGTCGACGAGGCCTCGATGCTGGACCTGCTGCTGGCCAACAAGCTGGTCAAGGCCGTCGCCCCGGGCACGCACCTGCTCTTCGTGGGAGACGTCGACCAGCTGCCCTCGGTCGGCGCGGGCGAGGTGCTGCGCGACCTGCTGGCCGCCGAGGAGGAGATCCCCCGGGTGCGGCTGACCCACATCTTCCGCCAGGCCCAGGAGTCGGGGGTGGTCGTCAACGCCCACCGGGTCAACACCGGCCTGCCCCCGGCGCTGGAGGGCATGACCGACTTCTTCCTGTTCCCCTGCGAGGAGCCCGAGGAGATCGCGGCGCTGACCGTGGACGTGGTCGCCAACCGTATCCCGCGCAAGTTCGGCCTCAACCCGCGCCGCGACGTGCAGGTCCTGTCGCCGATGCACCGGGGCCCGGCCGGGGCCGGCAACCTCAACAACGCGCTGCAGGAGGCGCTGACCCCCTCCAGGGAGGGCATGCCCGAGCGCCGCTACGGCGGGCGGGTCTTCCGAGTCGGCGACAAGGTCACCCAGCTGCGCAACAACTACGAGAAGGGCGCGGCGGGGGTGTTCAACGGCACCGTGGGCATGGTGGTCGACATCAGGCCCGACGACCACAAGCTGACCGTGCTGACCGACGAGGACGAGAACGTCGAGTACGCCTTCGACGAGCTGGACGAGCTCGCCCACGCCTACGCGGTGTCGATCCACCGCTCCCAGGGCAGCGAGTACCCGGCGGTGGTCATCCCGCTGTCCACCAGCGCGTGGATGATGCTGCAGCGCAACCTGCTCTACACCGCGATCACCCGGGCCAAGAAGCTCGTCGTCATCGTCGGCTCGCGCCGCGCGCTGGCCCAGGCGGTGCGCACCCGGGGAGCCGGGCGCCGCCACACCAGCCTCACCCACCGCCTGCGCGGCCACTGAGGGCCCGTACGGACCGCGGTGCCGGGCCGTCCGGGCCGGCCTCCAGGCCGGTGAGGCCCAGCAGGCGGGCCAGGGCCTCGTGCCCGGCGCGGGTGACGTTCAGGGCACGCCCCGAGCCGATCCGGCCGACCCAGCCGCGCTCCAGCGCGGTCGCGCACAGCACGGCCCCGGCGGTTCCGGCCAGGTGGTGACGGCGTTCGGTCCAGTCCAGGCAGGGCCGGGCCAGCGGGCGCCGCCCGCCGCCGGGCAGCGGTGCCCCCAGCTCGACGGCGAACCACGACAGTCCCTCGTCGCTGAGCGCGAACCCGGCGTCCTGGCGCAGCAGGCCGCGGGTGGTGAGCGCGTCGGTGATCGCCACGCCGAGCCGCCCGGCCAGGTGGTCGTAGCAGGTACGGGCCCCGGCCAGCGCGCGGGCCGCGCTCGCGGCACGCAGCGTCGCGGGCCGGGCGGCCCCGAGGCCGGCGTGGGCGGCCAGGTCCTCGATGAGCCGGGCCACCTCCGGCCCGGCCAGGCGCACGTACCGGTGGCGTCCCTGGCGCTCCTCGGCCAGCAGGCCGCCGCCGACGAGCTGGGACAGGTGCTCGCTGGCGGTCGAGGCCGCGACCCCCGCGTGCCGGGCCAGCTCCCCGGCGCTCCAGGCCCGCCCGTCCAGCAGGGTCAGGCAGAACGTGGCACGGGTGCCGTCGGCGAGCAGGGCGGCCAATGCCGCCAGCGGGACCGGAGCGGTCGACGTCATGGTCTCCATCCTCGGCGGGGAACGCTTCGGCGCCGGCCGAGGCGTTCCCCGCTATCGCCGGCCGGCGGCGCTCACTCCTGCTCCTGGGGGAGCTTGAAGAGCTGGTCGAGGGCGGTCACCCGCAGCAGGTGGCGCAGGTAGGGGGTGAGGGCGACGATCCGCATGGTGATGCCGTGCTCGCCCGCGGAGTTGTAGACGTTGATCAGGGCAGCCACCCCCGAGGAGTCGATGAACTCCAGGCCCGACAGGTCCAGGTCGAGGTTGCGCACCTCCCCGGGCAACAGCTCCTGCGTGAAGCCGAAGAGCTCGGGGGCCGTGTCGTAGTCGAGGTCACCGCTGAGGACGAGCAGGGTGGTGTCCGGAGCGGTGACGCGCACCTCGGTACGGAACGGGGTCTTGTCGAACATCAATCGTCAGATCTCCTGATCGGTGCCGGGGACGGGTGCCGCCTCGATCCCCTGGACCAGCATGTGGCGGGCACGGGGGAAGTCTCGCAGCTCGTCGTGGAAAACGCGCAATCCCACCGTCAGGGCCTCGGTGGGGACGCCGCGTGCCGCGAGTACGGCGCCGGTCCAGCCGATGAAGCCGGTGAACAGCGGCGCGTCGTCGACGTACAGGGCCGCGGACAGGAAGTCGAGCAGGTGGCCCAGGTCGGCGGCGGTGGCGTCGAGCTGGTGGAGGTCGTAGGCCGCCATCGGCGGGTAGGCCCGGGCGAGGGTCTCCATCGCCCGGGTGAGCAACTCGGCGCGCCGGCGCGTCAGGTGGGTGTACTCCTCGTCGGCGAGGTGGGCCGGCGCGTCGGCCGGGCGGGGCGGGCCGGTCAGGTCGCCGCGCTCCAGCCGGTCGGCCGCGACGTCGGCGGTGGGCGCCCAGGCGTCGGCGCCCAGCAGACGGGCGTAGCGGCCGTCGGGGCCGAAGCCGGCCCCACCGGCCATGACCGGCACGCCGACGGCCTGGCAGGCGGTGAGGGTGGCGTGCGCCCGGGGCAGGCGGGTGGGCAGCGCGCAGCCCAGCGCGACCGCGTCGGGCCCGGTCTGGTGCAGGTGGGTGATCAGGTGCGGGCCGGGCACGCTGGCGCCCAGGAAGTCGACTCGCCAGCCGCGCAGGCGCAGGACCTCGGCCAGCAGGCGGGTGGGCAGCGCGTGGTACTCGCCGTCGGCGCAGGCGACGGTGAGGCGCCCGCGGGTGGGCTCGGGCCGGACGCGGGCGGCGATCGCGGCGACGGCGCGCTCGCTGACGGCGGTGGCGCCGTGCTCGCGGGCGATGGACCACTCGTTGGCCGCCCACAGCTCGCCGACGCGCCGCTGGGCGGGGGCGATGAGCTCCAGCAGCAGCCGCTCGGCGTCCACGCCCTCCCCCAGCAGGCCGAGCACCAGGTCGATGGCGGCGAACTCGTCGGCCCGCCCGATGTGCTCCAGGTATCGCTCGACGGCCTCGCGCAGGTCCGCGGCCGTGTCTCCGGCGCCTCCCGCGCCCGCCGCGCTCCCGGTGCTCAGCGAGGTGCTCAGCGAGGTGCTCAGCGTGCTCATCGGGCCGGCCTCGCCTGCACAGCCAGCAGTGCCCGGTCGTCCTGGACGTCGCCGCCCAGCCAGTCGGTGCTGATCTGCTCCAGCCGCTCGACCAGTGCCGCGACCGGCATGCCCGCGCAGCCGGCCAGGGCGGCCTTCAGCCGCTGGGCGCCGTACATCTCCCTGCCGGTGGGGCCGCCGAAGGCCTCGGTGATGCCGTCGCTGTAGAGCAGGCACACCTCGCCGGGAGCCAGGTCGACGCCGACGGGGGCCAGGACGGTGTCGGCGAACGCGCCGAGCATGGAGCCGTGGGCCGTGCTCTCCTGCACGGTGCCGTCGAGGCGCAGGATCAGCGGCGCCGGGTGCCCGGCGACCGCCAGGTCCACACGTACGTGCCCGTCCGGGGCGGCGCTGAGCGTGCCGAGCACCAGGGTGGCGTAGGAGTTGGGCGTGGGCGAGCCTCGCAGGGAGCGGTTGAGCAGGGCCACCAGCTGCTCGGGGCGCTCTTCCAGCAGCAGCAGCGTGCGCAGGCAGTGGCGGATGTGCCCGGTCAGGACGGCGGCGCGGGCGCCCTTGCCGCAGACGTCGCCCAGCACCACCAGCGGCTCGCCGGGCCTGCCGGTCTCGGGCAGGTAGACGTCGTAGAAGTCGCCGCCGATGAGCCCGGCCTGGCGGGCGGCGCGCAGCGATCCGGCCAGCTCCAGGCCGGCCAGGGCGGGCAGCGGCGGGGGCAGCAGGTCGTTGCTGAGGATCGCGTTGGTGGCGCTCTGCTCCTGGTAGAGGGCGGCGGCGGAGATGGCGGCCCCGGCCCGGGCGGCGAAGATCCGCACCAGGGTCTCGGCGTCCTCGTCGAAGGGCGGGCCGTCCTCGTGACGGGCGAGCACGAGCGCCCCTGCGGGCACCCCGTTGCCGGGCAGCGGGGTGACGAGGAGGTGCCCGGCCGCCCCGAACCTGTCGGGCAGCAGCCAGCCGGGCACCTGGCCCGGATCCAGCCAGCGGCTGGGCACGGGCGGGAAACCCGCCAGCGCCTCGGCCAGGCCGGGCACCTGCGCGGTGTCGGCGACGGCGACGTTGCCCTCCTGCAGGGAGCGGTCGGTGCTGGTCAGGCGCAGCCAGCCGGCGTGGCGGCGCCCCGAGGGCGGCAGCACGACCATGGCGGCGTCGGCCAGGAAGGGGATGGCCAGCTCGATCGCGGTACGGGCGCAGCGGCGCATGTTGAGCGAGGCCGACAGCCTGCGGCCCGCCTCGATGAGGAAGTCGGTGCGTCGGCGCTCGGCCAGCAGCGCGTCGGTCCTGGCGGACTCGGCGGTGACGTCACGCAGGTACCAGGCCCGGTGGGTGAGGCCGAAGACCTCGCGGCGCACCCGGATCCGGCGCTGCCCGTGATCGCTCTCGCGGCTCTCGCCCTCGGCGTGTTCGCCCTCGAACAGGGGCGCGGCCGGGCCCGAGCACAGGGGGCGGCCGGGGACGATCTCGGGTGCCATCTCGGCCGCGGCGGCGTTCAGCATCACCACGACGCCGTCGGTGCCGCACAGCACGACCCCCTCGCCGCCGGCCTCCACGATGGCGCGCAACAGCTCTTCGCCCGGCGCCCGCGGGACGTCGCGCTCATCACCCGCTGCGAGGTCGGTGTCGCTGTCAAGGCCGGCGTCCGGGCCGGCGGTGAGCGCGTGGCCGGGGTCGCGCAGGGGAGGTCTTGTCATCACCCAGGACTTCCGTGTGAAGAGGGATCGATCAGATTATCTTCCGTCCGCCGTCAGGGCGGGCCGGGGGATCCGGTACGCGACGCCAGGGGTTTTCCACCGTCCCGTGCCCCTCGGGGGGCCGTTGATGCGGCCGGGGCGCGACGGCTTGTGGCCGGATGTCGCCCGCGCGGGCGCTCACCTCGCCGGAGCGGCCGTTTTACGTCCAGCCTCGTGACGTGGCCACTTTGCCTTTTCCTGACTCTCGGTTGGCATTTTTCTGACTTTACGAAGAGTCCGAAACGTTACCAAATCGGGCGCAACCATGTTCAGTCATCATGCATCTCCTATTAGTGTTTTAAGAGCAGTTTGCTGTAGTTGGGGAGAGAAATTGTGCTGATCGTGGAACGCCGACGCCTCAGGACGCCGCTGGCCGGTCTGGCCCTGGCGACCGCGGCGGTGCTGGTCACCGCCTGCTCCGGAGGGGCGGCCCCGGAGGCCTCCGCCGGTCCCGGCTCCGGATCGGGCGCCGTCGCCGCCACCGCTCCGGCCGCGACGGAGATAAAGATCAGTCCGGCCAAGGGCAGCAAAACCGTGCGCCCGAACAAGAAGGTCGTCGTCGCGGCCTCCAACGGCGCGTTGGAGGAGGTCACCGTGGAAAGCGGCGGCCGGGAGCTGGAGGGCGACTTCGACGCCGAGCGCACGAAGTGGGTCTCCTCCACGCCCATGATCCCGGACAGTGACTACACCGTGTCGGCCCGGGCGGTGGACGGCACGACCGCCGCCAGTTCCTTCAGGACGCTCAAACCCGAGCACGAACTCGAGGTGGCGGACGTGACCCCGGCGATCAAGGGGGAAAAGGTCGGCGTGGGGGCGCCGATCATCGTCACCTTCAACCAGCAGATCGCCAACAAGGCCGGAGTGGAGAAGGCCCTGGAGGTCAAGGCACAAAAGCCGGTTCAGGGCGCGTGGCGGTGGATCAACGACACAACCGTGATCTACCGGACCGCCAAGTTCTGGCAGCCGCACCAGAAGGTGACTTTCACCGCCCGTCTCAAGGGCGTGCAGGGCGGCAAGGACATGTACGGCGTGAAGGACATGACCAAGGTCATCCGGATCGGCGCGGCCCAGATCTCCACGATCGACACCCGCAAGCACAAGATGATCGTCAAGCGGGACGGCAAGGTCGTGCAGACCATGCTGATCAGCGCGGGCAACGCCACCACCCGCGAGTACACCACCACCAGCGGCGTCCACCTGGCGATGGGCAAGGCCAACCCCGAGCGCATGATCTCCCCGGGCCGCAAGAAGGGCGACCCCGGCTACTACGACCTGATGATCAACCACGCGGTCCGTTTCTCCAACAGCGGCGAGTACGTGCACGCGCTGAACAACGTGTGGGCCCAGGGACGCCGGAACGTCAGCCACGGGTGCATCAACTCCCGCCCCGACCAGGCCCGGTGGTTCTACAACCAGGTCCAGCGCGGCGACGTGATCACCATCAGGGGCACCGACCGCGAGATGGAGTGGAACAACGGCTGGGGCTTCTGGCAGATGTCGTTCAAGGAATGGCGCAAGGGCAGCGCCCTGGCCTGACCACCCCGGCTCAGGAGCCCGCCCGCGGCGGCTCGCGGGCGGGCTCCGGGCTCCGGGCCTGGTGACCTCGGGTGTGATCTCGGGGCGGCGGTAAGGGCGGCGGAAAACGGGCCGCGTCCGGCCGGGCGGGCGCGGTAGCGTGTGCGGCGAACACGCGACGGCGGGCAGACGGGGCCGGCGGCGGGCAGACGGCGGGCGCGACGGGCAGACGGCGGGCGCGGCCGATGAGGACGTTCTCGGGGAGGACCGTGTGAGGCTCCAGGCGCAGGTGCTCATCTTCGACGCCGACGACACGCTGTGGGAGAACAACGTGCTGTTCGAGCGGGTCGTCGAGGACTTCCTCGACTGGCTGGCGCATCCGACCCTGGAGCGGGTCCAGATCCGCGCCGTCCTCGACGACATCCAGGCGGCCAACGCCGTCACCCACGGCTACGGCAGCACGATGTTCCTGCGCAGTCTCGGCGAGTGCTTCGAGCGGCTGAGCGAGCGTCCCGCGACCGAGGCCGAGCGCCGCCGCATCGACGAGCTGGCCCTGGCCCTCGTCGAGCGCCGGGTGGAGCTGGTCGAGGGCGTCGCCGAGACGCTCACGGCCCTGGGCGAGCGCCACGAGCTGCTGCTGCTCACCAAGGGCGACCTGGACGAGCAGCGGCGCAAGCTGGAGGCCTCGCGGCTGGCCCACCACTTCCGTGACGTGCACATCGTGGCGGAGAAGGACGTCGGCACCTACCGGTGGCTGGCCCGCGAGCACGCGCTGGCGCCCGCGACGACCTGGATGATCGGCAACTCCCCGAAGTCGGACATCCTTCCGGCCCGGCAGGCGGGGATGAACGCCGTGTTCATCCCCAACGACCACACCTGGGCGCTGGAGCAGAGCGACCTCGACCCCGGTGACGAGCGGGTGCTGCGACTGGGCAGGTTCCCCGAGCTGCTGGACCACTTCTGAGGGATGGCCCCAGGTCCCGTCGGCGGCGGCCACGCCGGGCCGGGTGAGGCGTTCGGGATCGACGACCCTGTCGTGGAGGGCCTCGTCGACGCCCGACCGCAGGGCCGCGTCCTTGCCGGCTCGTACAGGCCCGTACGGGGCTCCGAGCCGAGCCGGCGCATGTTCGGCTGCGTGCCGGAGCCGGTCTGCCAGACGTACAGCGGGGTCACCGTCAGGCACCCCTGACCGGCCGGTAGTGCGGCTGCCACATCGCGTCCTGGACCTGCTGGACGGGGTCGGGCAGGTCCACGCGGGCCAGGTCCTCGGCGGCGGCCTGGCGGGCGACGGCGACGGCGACGGTGGCCGAGACCTCCCGCAGGTCGCCGACCGGGGGCAGCAGCGAGGCGCCGGGGGCCGAGACGTCGGCCATCGAGGCGACCGCCTCGGCCGCGGCCTGGAGCATGCCGTCGCTGACCCGCCGGGCGCGCGAGACGATCACCCCCAGTCCCAGCCCCGGATACAGCAGGGCGTTGTTGGCCTGGCCGATGGTGTGGGTGAGGCCGTCGTGGGTGACGGGGGCGACCGGGATGCCGGTGGCGACCAGGGCGCGGCCGCCGGTCCAGCGGATCAGGTCCTCGGGCATCGCCTCGATGCGGCTGGTCGGGTTGGAGATGGGGAAGATGACGGGCCGCTCGACGGCGGCGGCCATGGCGCGCACGATCTCCTCGGTGAAGGCGCCGTGCGCGGTGGAGGTGCCCAGCAGCACGGTCGGGTGGACGCGGCCGACGACCTCGCCCAACCCGATCCCGTTCTCCTTGGCGTCCCTGAGCCAGCCGGTGACCTCCGAGGCCGGGCGGGCGTAGGGGGCCTGGAAGTCCCGCAGGCCCGACATGTCGTCGGTCAGCAGGCCCTGCCTGTCGACCGCCCAGATCCGCCGGGTGGCCTCCCGGGGGTCCAGGCCGTCGCGCACCATCGCGTCGCGCAGCTGGTCGGCGATCCCGATGCCCGCCGTACCGGCGCCGAAGACGACGATCCTCTGGTCGCGCATGGGGGTGCCCGAGACGCGGGCGGCGCCCAGCATGGCCGCCAGCACGATCGCGCCGGTGCCCTGCATGTCGTCGTTGAAGGTGGGCAGGCGGCCGGTGTACCGCTCCAGGATGCGCCGGGCGTTGGAGGGGCCGAAGTCCTCCCAGTGCAGCATCGCGCCGGGGAAGCGGGCGGTGGCCACCGAGACGTAGGCGTCGACGAAGTCGTCGTAGCGCCGCCCCCGTACCCGCGAGTGCCGGTTGCCGATGTAGAAGGGGTCGTTGAGCAGTCTCTCGTTGTCGGTGCCGACGTCCAGCGCCACGGCGACGACCCGGGCGGGGTCGACTCCGGCGGCGGCGGTGTAGACGGCCAGCTTGCCGACGGCGATGCCCGCGCCGCCGCCCACCCCCCAGTCGCCGATGCCGAGGATCTCCTCGGCATCGGAGGCGACGATCAGGTCGACGTCGCCGGGTTCCAGGCCCAGATTGGCGAAGGCCCGCTCGATGCCCGCCGCGTCGTCGACCGACAGGTAGAGGCCCTGGGGGCGGCGGTACTCGTGGCTGTAACCTTCGATCGCCCGGGCGATCGTCGGGTCGTAGACGATCGGCAGCATCTCGGACAGGTGATCGCTCAGCAGCCGGTAGAACAGCACCTCGTTGCAATCGTGCAGCGCCGTCAGGTAGATGTTCTTGCGCAGGTCGTCCGGTTGCGTCAGATACTGCGTGTACGCACGGCGCGCCTGCTCCTCCAGCGTCTCGACCGCCGCCGGCAGGAGCCCGTCCAGGTCCAGTTCCTCGCGTTCGGCCGGGGTGAAGGCGGTGCCCTTGTTCAGCAGCGGGTTGTCCAGGACCTCCAGGCCGCGTCCCGGGGTGGTGTAGCTTCCGTCGGGGTTCTCCGTGAAGCCGCGGCGCGTCCGTGCGGGCTGCCGGTTCCTGCCCGGCGAGATCGTCTTCCCCATGGTCTTTCCCGTCCGTCGGCGTTCCCCGGCCGCACGCCCGGTGTGCGGGCCCCTACTCGCTGTGCCCTCCCCGGAGCACGGCGACGAACGCCATAATCAGGACAAAGATTCTCTTTGCTGCTTGCTGGCCCCTTTTCGGAGAACTGCCGTTTTCAGAGGAGGGCGAGCTGTGCCTGCCGGGGCAGGGCCAGCGGCAGGGGCTGCTCGGGCCGCGTCGGGCCCATCCCGTAGCGGGCGGCCAGCCGCGACACCTGGCCGGTCAGGCCGCGCACGTAGCCGGGTTCGGCGTCGGCGCCCCTGCCGTACAGCTCGGCGTAGCGAGGCGCCAGCGCCGGATGGTGCTCACCCAGCCAGGCGAGATACCACTCACGGGCACCGGGGGGCAGGCGCAGCACGTGCGGGACGAGACTGACGGCCCCGGCGTCGGCGACGCGGCGCACGGTGGCCGCGAGCTGGTCGGGGGAGTCGGTCAGCAGCGGCAGGATCGGCGCCATCGCCACCCCGCACGCCACCCCCCGCTCGTTCAGCTCGGCCACCAGCTCAAGGCGTTTTTGCGCGCTGGGGGCGCCGGGCTCCACGCTGCGGCGGATCCGGTCGTCGACGAAGGCGATCGAGACCACCACTCCGGCCCCCGGGGTGGCGGCCAGCAGATCGGCGTCACGCAGGATCAACCGGCTCTTGGTGAACACGGTGAACGGCGCTCCGGCCTCTCGCAACGCGGTGACCAGGCCGGGCATCAGCCGGTAGACCTCTTCGGCGCCCTGGTAGCAGTCGCCCCCCACCCCCACGGTGACGTGCTCGCCGTCCCAGCGCGATCCCAGCTCCGCGCGAAGTCTCCGCACGATGTTGGTGCGCACCACGATCCGGGAGTCGAAGTCGCCTTCGGCGTTCAGCCCCAGGTAGCGGTGTCCCCGGCGCACCGAACAGTAACGGCAGGCCTGGGCACACCCCCGGTAGGGGCTGACCGCCCAGCCCTCGGGAACGCGGTCCAGCGCGGTGCGCGCCTGCACCTCGTAACAGGTCAGGGTCCCGTGGACCCTGGTCAGCGCGGAGCGCTCGATGCGCGGCCTGACGTCGGGCGGCGCGGCGAGCAGGGCGGGCGCGTCCCATGGCATGCGGCCCAGTGGAACACGCTTTCGACACCGCTCGCAAGCCGGGCAGGTCGTGGCGCCGGACGGTCTCGCCCCCGGTACCCGGCCATCACCGATCAACGGGAAATGGTATGTTTATGCCGATTTTTGGGGGAGTGGGGGGAATTATGGCGTGGTTGATCCTGGCCGGGGCGATCATCGCCGAGATCGTGGCGACCACCGCCCTCAAGCTGAGCGACGGGTTCGCCCACAAGGGCTGGTCGGTCCTCGTCGTCGCCGGTTACGCCGCCGCGTTCATCCTGCTGGCCCAGGCGCTCAAACTGCAGATGGAGGTCGGCACCGCCTACGCGGTCTGGGCCGGGGTGGGCACCGCCGCCATCGCCGCCATCGGCGTGCTCTTCCTCGGTGAGACGATCAGCCTCGCCAAGATCGCGGGCATCGTCCTGATCATCGGCGGTGTCGTGGTGCTCAACCTGGCCGGAAGCGCCCACTGACCCCCTGCCCGAGCCCGCCGATAATGGCTCGCCCGCCGCGCGGCGGGCGGCCTAGTCTGGCCCGGTGCTGAAGCCCTCCTATCCCATCCGGACCGACCGTCTGATCCTGCGTCCCTACACCCCGGCCGACCTCGACGGCCTGTACGCCATCCACCGCCTGCCCCAGGTCGCCCGCTACCTGTACTGGGAGCCACGCGACCGCGAGCAGACCCGCGAGGCACTGGAAAGAAAGATCGGCGAGACGGCACTGCTGGAGGAGGGACAGTCCCTCACCCTGGCGGTGGAACTGGCCGCCACCGGCGAGCTGCTCGGTGATGTCCTCCTCATCTGGCACAGCCGCTCACAGCGCGCCGGCGAGATCGGCTACGTCTTCCACCCCGGCCACCACGGCAGGGGATACGCCACCGAGGCCGGCCGGGTCATGCTGGAACTCGGCTTCGACGGCCTGGGCCTGCACCGCATCGTCGGCCGCCTGGACGCCCGCAACGAGGCCTCGGCCCGGGTGCTGGAGAAACTCGGCATGCGCCGCGAGGCCCACTTCGTCGACAACGAGATCGTCAAGGGCGAGTGGACCAGCGAGCTCGTCTACGCCATCCTGCGGCGCGAGTGGCGCGCCCGGCACTGAACCACCCCTGGGCCGGCTGGATGAGAAGGACCTCGTCCCGCCGGCGAACACGGCCGCGGCCACGCGCTCCGGCGTCGCCCCGATGCCGAAGTTCCTCGCGCGGCGGGAGGCGCGCCTCCCGCCGCGCGAGGACGGCCCGCGGGCCGCGGTGCTCGGCCGGCGGTCAGGGGCAGGCGGGCGTGGCGTCGTCGGTCGGGGAGGCTTTCAGGCCAGCAGGGTGTGGGCCAGGCCGACGGCGGCTCCGGCGGCGATGTACCAGGCGTTGTTGAGCCTGGTCCTCCACAACAGCGCCAAAGTGGCCAGGGCGATCGCGGCGGTGAGGGGATCGACGATCGCGGTTCGGCCGAGCTGGAAGGAGACGCCGGCCATGAGGGCCAGGGCGGCGACGTTGAGGCCGTCGAGCAGGGCGGAGGTCCAGGCGCTGGAGCGGAGTCTGTCGGTGAGTTTGGTGAGCAGGCCGACGAAGACGAAGGACGGCAGGAAGATGGCGACGGTGGCCAGGAACGCTCCGACGGGGCCGGCGATGAGGTAGCCGACAAAGGTGGCGGTGGTGAACACCGGGCCCGGGGTGACCTGGCCGACGGAGACGGCGTCGACGAGCTGCGGGCCGGTGATCCAGCCGAGCCGCTCGACGAAGTCGCCGCGCAGGAAGGCCAGCAGTACGTAGCCGCTGCCGTACAGCACCGATCCGATCTTCAGCATGGTGAGGAACAGCTGCGCCAGCTGGCCCCCGGTGGGATCGGGGAAGAGCGGCGAGCCCAGGCCGAGCAACGGCAACGCGAGCATCCCGTGCGCGGCCTCCTGGCGGCGGCGGAACACCTGCGCCGCCGCCGCGAGCATCGCACCGGCGGCCATCACGAGCAGCTCGTTGATCCCGAGCAGGTAGGCGGCCAGGGCGGCGACGGCCAGCAGCGCGAACCACACGTTCTTGATCACCGTGCGCAGCAGGCCGAACAACGCGTGCGCGATGATGGCGATCACCGCCGGGACGATGCCGTACAGGATGCCCGCGACGGCGGGTGTCGTCCCGTAGGTGACATAGGCCCAGGCCAGAGCGGTGACGATCAGCGCGGCCGGGAGGATGAAGCAGAGGCCGGCGGCGATCAGACCGCGCCGGCGGGCGCGGTCGAAGCCCAGGTGGATGGCCAGCTCGGTGGAGTTGGGGCCGGGGATGAGGTTGGTGGCGCCCATCAGGTCGACGAACCGCTCGTCGCTGACCCACCCGCGGCGGCGTACCAGCTCATCACGCATCATCGCGGTGTGCGCGGCCGGGCCGCCGAAGGCGATGGTGCCGAGCTTGAGAAACAGCAGCGCCACCTCCCGCACCGTACGCCAGGACACCTTGCCGTCTTCGGGGCCGGCGGCCGGACCGCCGGCGGCCTGTTCGTCTGCCACTGTCACTCTTTCCCGTGGTCGTGCGGATCGCCCGGTACGAAGGCCCGCATCGAGGCCCGGGTGACAGCCCGCGAGCGGACCGGAACGCCCGCCGAGCCAGATGCATCAAATTCGTTTGATGTATTATCACAACGTGATGACCCCGGCCCAACCCGCCCCGGCCTTCGTACGGCTGGCCGGCCATCCGCTGCGGTGGCGGCTGCTGACCGAGCTGGCCACGAGCGACTACCGGGTACGCGAACTGGTGGACCTGGTGGATCACCCGCAGAACCTGGTCTCCTACCATCTGCGGCTGCTGCGCGACGGCGGCCTGGTCACCACGCGGCGCAGCAGCGCCGACGCCCGCGACGGCTACTACCACCTGGACCTGGACCGCTGCGCCCACGCCCTGGCCGCCACCGGCCTCGCGCTGCACCCCGCGCTGCTCCTCACCCCGGACCCGCCCCGGCCACTCCCGGCGCCCGCGCGCCCGCTCACCGTCCTGTTCGCCTGCACCGGCAACAGCGCCCGCTCACCGATCGCCGAAGCCCTGCTGCGCCACCGCGGCGGCGGCCACATCGAGGTCGCCAGCGCGGGCAGCCACCCCCGGCCGCGCCTGCACCCCGACGCCGTCCGGGCCCTGCGCGAGGGCCACGGCATCGACCTCGGCGACCAGCGCCCCCGGCACCTGGACACCCTGGCCGGGCGCCACTTCGACCACGTCGTCAGCCTGTGCGACAAGGTCCGCGAGCTCTGCCCCGACTTCGGCGACCACTCCCGGCACATCCACTGGAGCATCCCCGACCCCGCCGCCGAGCAGGCCGGATACCCCGCCTTCGCCCGCACCGTGGCGGAGATCGACACCCGCGTCCGCCACCTGCTCCCCGTCCTCACCCCACGAGAGGCCCAGCCATGACCACACCCGACCAGCTCGCCACCGTCCGCTACCTCGTCGACGACGTGACCGCGGCCGTCGACTTCTACACCGCCCACCTCGGCTTCACCCTGCGCCTGGACGCCACGCCCGCCTTCGCCGACGTGGTACGCGGACCGCTGCGGCTCCTGCTGTCCGGACCCGCCAGTTCCGGCGCCCGCGCCACACCCCCGGGCACCCCCGCCGGCCGCAACCGCATCCATCTCATCGTCGGCGACCTCGACGCCGAGACCGACCGGCTCCGCGACGCCGGCCTGTCCTTCCACGGCGACGTGGTCGCCGGCCCCGGCGGACGCCAGATCCTGCTCACCGACCCCGCCGGCAACCTCATCGAACTCTTCGAACCCGCCCACACTCCGGCCGCCACCGCACCGGCCCGAGCCTGACCGGCGCCCACCGCGACCGCGTCCTGGCCGGCCTTCAACAGGTCCTCAGACCTTGCGACGGAACTCAGGGGGATATCGACCAGCGACTCCACGGAAGCCGGGGGACGTCATCCGGAGTGGCAGCGGTACGTCCCCGCCGACATCAACCGCATCGAGGCCATCACACCCGGCTGCGACGTCGGCACCGGCGACGGTCTGCGCGGTCACGACGATTGGTCGCGCCTGCAGTACGATCCCCGCCTGCACACCGACTTCTTCGGCGACGGCCCCCGGCTCAACCTGCCCGAGGAACTCACCGAACAGGCCGTCCTGGCCATGACGCAGAAGGCCGACCTGAAGGTCACCAAGACAGCCGACCGGGCCGAAGCGGTGGGAGGGGACACGATTGCCTCCGGGGTCGATGCCGGTAGCCCGCCTGGAGCCTTTGACCGGGGGCCACCGGAACACGGCAGCTGGCGGCACGCTCGTTGACGGCATTCCTGATCGGCGTGATCGCGATCACTGCGCAGGTCCTCCGGCAGCAGCTCGGCGAGGCCGTCCTGTGAAGTCAGGCCGGCCAGCCGGTCGGCGCCGGCCTCGTCTCCGGTCCGGGCCAGGTCGCAGAGGGTTCGCAATGATCGGCATCGGTTCCGCCGCTTTCGGCCGGCATCCGGTAGACACCGGCCACCGAGGAGTGGCGTCCTTTGTCACGGGTTGCCTTCAGGCTGTGGTGTGCAATAGATGGCGAACGCGCTGATCGCGTGTGCCCAGGCCGCGTCGAGGTCGGCGTCGGGCGGGAATCGGTTGGCCAGCTCGAGATCGACAAGGCCGTGTGCGAGGCCCCAGATGGCACGCGCGGCTGCGATGTCACCGCCGGTGACCTTCAGCAGGGGTGCGGCCGTCGCGGCCTCGACGCCGGACGCGAGACGTGAGCGATCCAGGGAATGGCGAGTACCGAGCTCGTAGAGGCGAGGGTGCTCAAGCGCCCATCGCCGGTAGGCGGCGACGAGCGTGGCCAGGTCGGCGCCGGCCCCGGCCAGCACGGCACCGAGCCGTTCCAGTGCGCGCTGTTGCAGTGCGGCTTCGATCTCGGCCTTACCGGCGATGTGTTTGTACAGTGAGGGTGCCTGGATCCGCAGTTCGTCGGCGAGGCGCCGCATGGTCACCGCGTCCGGGCCTTCACGTTCCAGGATCCGCTCGGCCGCGTCGACCACCTCGCCGCGGCGGCTCACCGGCGCCTCGGACGAGCCGGGATCGCTACCGGTGTCCTCATCAGGCGCGCTGGGCGGTGCCGCGCCAGTCCGGGGACGACATCCAACCGCGACTCAGCACGTAGGCGCCGACGAGGAGCACCGAGACGGTGCCATCCCAACCGGCGATTGTCGCGGTGTCGGCGATGCCGCCGTGAGCGGCGTAGAGCAGGGCGGTCACCGTGAGCGCGATCTTGTGGAAGATCACCAGCTCCCACACACCTCGGTAGCCGCGCGGCGCCAGCGCGAGCAGCACGAACAGTCCCGTGAAGACGACGAGGCCGTAGGCTCGCCAGGTCTCGACGACCTTGGTCGCGCCATCGGCGTCCCAAACCGTGCCGGCCGCGGTGAGCGCGGCGCCGGCGGCGCCGGCGGCGGCAAGCCACAGCATGATCCTTGCGATCCGATCGCGGCCGGATCGCGGCGACCTCACCGATGTGGTCGACACGGTGAAACCGTTGGTGATCATAAACCTTCCCCGGATCCGGTCAACATCGTTAGCCGGACCGTAGGCTAACGATGTTAGCCTCGTCAAGAGGCAGCCGGCCCAGAACGCTCCCGGTTGAACGACGGGCGCGGGCAGGGCAGCATGGCATCCGATGACCATTCTGCATCTCGCCCTGGCCTCCGACTGGGACGCCGCCCGGCAGGCGGGGGAGTACCGCGTCTCCACGATCGGCCGCACCCTCGACGACGTCGGATTCATCCACGCCTGCGCCGACCACGAGCAGCTGCGCGGCGTCGTGGAGCGCTTCTACCGCGACGTCACCGACCCCCTGGTGCTGCTGAGCGTCGACCCCGCCGGGCTCGACGTCCGCATGGAGGAGGTGCCCGGTGACTCACCCGAGGCGTTCCCGCACATCTACGGGCCGCTGCCGGTCACCGCGGTGACCGGCGTCCAGCCGTTCACCCCGCCCGGCCCCGGCCCGCTCAGTAGGCTCCGCGCATGACCGACGTATCCGGACCGACGATCCGCACCCTCGACTCCATGGTCGTCTACACCAACCCGTGGATCAGCGTGCGCGAGGACCGCATCGAGCGCCCCGACGGCTCCCACGGCATCTACGGTGTCGTGGACGCGCCGGACTTCGCCATCGTCATGCCCATGGAGAACGACGGGTTCCACCTGGTGGAGGAGTATCGCTACCCGGTGGGGCGCCGCACCTGGAACTTCCCCCAGGGCGGGGTGAAGGACAGCCCCTCACCCCTGGTCACCGCCCATACCGAACTGGCCCAGGAGACCGGCCTGCGAGCCACCTCGATGACCCACCTGGGGCGCCTGGACAACGCGCACGGCACGATGGGTCAGAACTACGACATCTTCCTCGCCACCGGCCTGACCGCCGGCGCCCACGAGCGCGAGCACACCGAACAGGACATGCGCCAGGACTGGGTGTCGCGCGCCGAGTTCGAACGGATGATCCGCAACGGGGCCATCACCGACAGCAACTCGATCGCCGCCTACGCCATGTTCCTGCTACGCGGGGCGGCCTGAGAGACCGGCCCGGCCGCCCCGGAGCCGGAAAACCCGATCGAGCATGGCCTGCAGCAGATCACCGCATCTGTACCGAATGTGGTGATCACATCCTCCATTTGACCGCTTCACGGCGGTACGCTCAGCCCATGTCGAACCCGATCGTCATCCTCTTCCTGACGGCGGTCGTCGTGGCGGCGGTCATCGCCCTGATCGTCTTCGCGGTACGAGCGGCACAACGTCCCAGAAACGCCCTGGTCGGCGGGGGAATCGGCCCCGAACTCGTCGAACGGCTCCTGGAGCTCAAGGCCTCCGGCCAGTTCGACCAGGCCGTCTTCCTGGTCCGTGGCGAGACCGGTATGAGCCACCGCGCCGCCGCCCGCTTCGTCAGGAAACTCAGGTCATCACCCCCGCCCTGACCTCCCATCCCACCCCCGCCCCCGTCCAGGGCGGGCGCCGGCCGAGGTGGCCGCCGCGCCCGCCCCGCTCGACCCTCCTCCCGCTCCGGCTCGGCCCGCCCCGGCGAGAATCCGCCGGGGCGGACCCTTGGGTACCCTGGGGGCGGCTTCGGCGGTGACGCCGGCGACACACGAGAACGCGCCGGCGCGAGAGCGCCACCCCCCGCCCACAGGCCACGGACGGCACCAACCGGCCGGCGGCACGTGATCCACCGGTCCGCGCCCCGCGTGACGCGAGACCGCCGGCACGGGGGAGACCACAATGCGCCCGACGAGGACCCGACGATGACGGCCCCCCGCCAGGAGGGCGCCCCACCGCCCGCGCGGACCGTGCGGGCACAGACCGTGTGGGCACAGACCTCCACCACCCCGCTGCGCGACTTCCTGCGCACGGAGACCGGCAGCGCCGTCATCCTGCTCGCCGCGACGCTGGCCGCCCTGGCCTGGGCCAATGTCGCCCCCTTCGCCTACGAGCGGTTCTGGCGCATCCCGCTGTCCGTCACCTTCGGGGACTCGGGCGTCTCCCAGGACCTGCGCCAGTGGGTCAACACCGGCCTGATGACGTTCTTCTTCTTCGTCGTGGGGCTCGAAGCGCGCCGGGAGTTCGACATGGGGGAGTTGCGCGACCGCAGACGGCTCGTCCTGCCCCTGGCCGCCGGGGCCGGAGGCATGATCGTCCCCGTCGCGATCTACCTCGGTCTCAACGCCGGCACCCCGGCCGTCCACGGCTGGGGCGCCGCCATGTCCACCGACACCGCGTTCGCCCTCGGCATGCTCGCCCTGTTCGGATCCCGCCTGCCCGCCCGGCTGCGCACCTACCTGCTCACCGTCACCGTCGTCGACGACCTGATCGCCCTCGCGGTCATCGCGATCTTCTACAGCGAGCGCGTCACGCCGGTACCGCTGCTGGCCGCGGTGGCCGTCTTCGCGGTGATCCTGGCGGTGCGCGCCGCCGGCGTACGCCACGGGTTCGTCTACGCCCTGCTGGGCGTCGCGGCATGGGTCGCGTTGCTGCGCTCCGGCGTCGAACCGGTCATCATCGGCCTGGCGATGGGACTGCTGACCTACGCCTCCCCGGCCTCCCGCGACGACCTGGAACGCGCCACCGACCTGTTCCGCCTCTTTCGCGAGCAGCCGACCCCCGAGCTGGCCCGCTCGGCCCGGGGAGGCCTCACCTCGGCGATCTCGCCCAACGAGCGGCTGCAACAGCTCTACCACCCCTGGACGAGCTACGTCGTCGTCCCCCTGTTCGCCCTGGCGAACGCCGGGATAACCCTCAGCGGCGACTTCCTGGCGCGAGCCCTCGTCTCCCCGATCACCCTGGGCATCCTGCTGGCCTACACGGTCGGCAAGCCCGTCGGGATCATCATCTCCTCCTGGCTGGTCACCCTGCTCGGCCGTGGCCGCGTCCGCCCGCCGGTCGGCTGGGCCGCCGTGACGGCCGGCGGCGCGATCGCCGGTATCGGCTTCACCGTCTCCCTGCTGATCGCCACCCTCGCCTTCGACGGCCCTCAGCTCCAGGAGGCCAAGTTCGGCATCCTCGCCGCGGCGGTGTGCGCGCCCGTCGTCACCTGGGCCGTCTCCCGCGCGACCGCGATGCTCCCGGCACGGCTGCGCGTCCGCGCCCTGCTGGGCACCGCCGAGACCATCATCGACCTGGCCGCTCCCGTCGACCCCGCCCGCGACCACCTTCGCGGCCCCGCCGACGCGCCGGTGACCGTCGTCGAGTACGGCGACTTCGAGTGCCCCTACTGCGGCCAGGCCGAACCGGTCGTGCGCCGCATCCTGGCCGACCTCGGCGACGTCCGCTACGTCTGGAGGCACCTGCCGCTCACCGACGTCCATCCCTTCGCCCAGCTCGCCGCCCAGGCCGGCGAGGCCGCCGCCGCGCAGGGAGCGTTCTGGCAGATGCACGACCGCCTGCTCGCCCACCAGGACCGCCTGCGTCCCTCCGACCTCATCGGCCACGCCCGCGACCTCGGCCTCGACGTCGAGCGCTTCCGCGCCGACCTCCACGACCACGCGGTCGCCGCCCGGATCGCCGCCGACGTCGACTCCGCCGACGTCAGCGGCGTGTCCGGCACGCCGACGTTCTTCATCAACGGGCGGCGCCACCACGGCGCCTTCGACCTCGACGGCCTCTCCTCGGCCATCCGGTCGGCCCGCGCCCGGGCCACCCTGGACTCGTCGCGGCGATAGGAACGAGTCCCTGGCCGGGCGCTCGAGCCCGTGCGCGGTGAAGATTCGGGCTACCGCGTCCGGGCCGGTCGCGAAGGGGCGTCGAGGAGTGCCTCGTACAGGTAGAGGTCACCGTTGATGCCTGTCCGGCGGAACCCGGCACGTTCGAGGGTTCGCTGGGAGGCAACGTTGTCCCCGGTGGTGTCGGCGACGACTCTGGACAATCCGTGCTCGGCCGCGACGTTCAGCAGGGCGAGGAGTGCCTCCGCCGCATAGCCGTTGCCACGGGCTGACGGGGCAAGACCGTAACCGACCTCGACACATCCGTCGTCCGGCTGACCCTTGAAACCGATTCCGCCGACGGCCTTCCCGTCGGCGGTCCGGGTGATCCGGTAGTGCCCGAAAGGGCGCTGGTCCCCGTGGGCCGCCGTAGTTGTGAGAAAGGCCGTGACGCCGACGACGTCACCGTCGAAAGGAAAGTCCTCAGCCCAGGCATCCCCGGCTCCGGCGCGCCGCCCGACGATGCGTTCACCCTCTGCTGTGTCGATGGCGTGCAAGCACAGTCGCGGCGTTCGAAGTTCGGTCACGGGCAACAGCGAAGCAGCCCTCGACCCTCCGCACAAGCCGATCAACGCCCCCGCACCCCGCCGAGGCACGTGCCGCGGCGGGGCGGCGAATCAAGTGAGTGACCCCAAGATGGTGATCGCGGCTTTCGCGCCGTCTTCGTCGCGGAGCAGGAAGTCGTGGCGGCCGCGCCGGCGGGCATACGAGCATTGCGGCCCATGACGGCTTTGGAGCGAGAGACGATCACCGCCCGCCTGGCGGCGAGGTTGTCGTACCAGCCGAAGCCTGTACACCGACCCACCCGACGACATCGCCGCCGGCTATGTCGAAGAGACATGATCACGAGGCCCGGGCATCTGGGCACGACGAAGGTGTGGTGGGAACAGCAACGCTAACTGTGGCGCGTCACCGCCAAGGTGAGCAGGATGCAGAACTCGTTGCCCTCGGGGTCGGCCATGACCACCCAGCTTCGGTCTGGGCCTTGGCCCACATCTCTCTTGATGGCGCCGAGGCCGAGCAATCTGGTCACCTCGTCGTCGGTGCTGCCGTCAACCGGGCTGACGTCGAGGTGAAGCCGGTTCTTCACGGTCTTGCCCTCGGGCACCTGGATGAACAGCAGGGTGGGCGGCATCTGGCGGGCCAGCACCTCCTCGACGGTCGGCTCCCAGGAGCCGATCTCGACCTTGCCCTCGTTCCGGTCGATCACTTTGAAGTCCAGAACCTCGCACCAGAAGGCCGCGAGTCTCTCCGGATCGTGGCAGTCGACGGCCAACTCGGTGAATCTACTTGTCATGGCTCCTCCAGATGCTCAAGGCGTTCCGAACCATGCGGAGAGTGCCTCACTCAGCAGGGGCGAGGCGCTGTCCGCAGGTTCGTCGAGGGTGGCGGCCCAGGCGACGTGGCCGTCCGGGCGGATCAGCAGCGCGTCGGCCGGTCGATCGTCGGTCTTGGCGGTGTGGACGTCGATGAGATGCCGCCAGTCCCGCGCGGTCTGGCGAAGCTCTGGACGGTCGGCCAGATCGAGCAGGACGGGCCGAGCGGTGTGCATGAGCTCGGCGACACTGGTGATGCCTTGACCGGTGTGCAGGGTGAGGTCGGGGGCGAAGGTGCCGGCCAGCGGATGATGGCCGGCACCGGGCATCGGATAGTGAACGTCGGTGCCGGCGACGAGGGCTCCCACGCGGCGCAGCGGCTGCTCGTCGGCGAGCAGTTCGGTGAAGACCTCCCGGAGCGCTTCGGCGGCCGCGTCGTGCCCGCGCCGCAGGGCCACCTGAGCGCGGGTGTGCAGCAGGGTGCGGGCACCGGCCAGGTGGCGTTCGGCGTGGTAGGTGTCCAGCAGGCCGGCCGGAGCCGTGCCGTGGAGGTCGGCGGCCAGTTTCCAGGCCAGGTTGACCGCGTCCAGCATGCCGGCGTTGAGCGCCACTCCGGTGGCGGGGAACAGGTGCGCCGCGTCGCCGGCCAGCAGGATCCGCCCCTCGCGGTAGCGCTCGGCCTGGCGGGCCTTGAAGGTGAAGCGCGACAGCCGCGTCGATTCGGCCAGGGGCAGGTGGGCGCCGAGCACGCGGCGGATGCTGTCCTGCAGTTCGGTCAGGGTCATCGGGACGTCGTCGTCGTATTCGGTGGTCTCGTCCTCGATGGTGTAGAGGGAGACGGACTGGGTGCCGGGGGAGGAGCCGATGCCGAGCAGGCCCTGGTCGGTGCGGGTGAAACCGGCGCGGATGGTGCCGAAGCCGGGGACGTCGAGATCGCCGTTGCTGAGAACGGTGACCGTGTCGGGCAGGGTGACCTGGGCCAGCCGGTTGACCTCGGGATAGGTGGTGCCGGGGAACGGGATGTCGGCCCAGTCGCGGATGCGGCTGCGCGCGCCGTCACACCCCAAGAGGTACCGCGTGCGCGTCCGGTACGGGCCGTCCGGGCCGCGCACGTCCACGGTGACCGCGTCGTCGTCCTGGCTCACTCCGATCACCTCGTGGCCGCGGCGGAGGCGAACGCCGAGTTCGCCGGCGCGTTCGCCGAGCTGCCGCTCCAGCAGTTGCTGCGGCAGGGGCAGGGCGTGCATCGGGGGATCCGGCAGGTGGGTGAAGTCCAGGTGCACCCCGCCGAACGGAAACCGGGGAGCCGGCACAGGACCGGTGCAGGCCGCTTCGAGACGTTCCAGCAGGCCTCGGTAGCGCAGCAGTTCCAGGATCTGCCCGCCCAGGCCCCCGGCCTTGGGGGTATCGCGTGGCCGCGGCTGCCGTTCCAGCACCAGCGGTCGCACTCCGGCCAGGCGCAGCTCGGTGGCCAGCATGAGACCGGTCGGGCCGGCCCCCACGACGATCACGTCTGCGTCCCCCTCCGGCGGCTCTTCCCGCAGGTCTTCCGCGGACCGGGTGGCATCGTGGTGCTTCATCATCAATGACCTTTCAATCGTGGTTGTCGCGTCGCGTTCGTCCGAAGCCGGACCGGAACGCGGCTGTCAGCCGGGAGCCAGGCGGCTGAGGTGTTCCCAGGCGCGGTACTCCTCGGTCCTGGCCTGGTTCATCTGGTGGACCAGGTCGAAGGACTGGCTGCCGACGATCAGCCGCAGGGGCGGGTGGGGCAGGTCCACGAGCTGCATGACGACCGGCGCGGCCGTGCTCGGGTCGGGCCCCGCTTCGTCGCCCCACAGCTCGGTCAGCTTCGCTCGCAGCGGGTCGTACGCCGGGTCGGGCGTGGTGGCCGTCGTGCCGGTCGTGAACAGGCCGGTGTCGTAGCCGCCCGGCTGGACGATGGTGACCTTGATGCCGAAGGGCTCGACCTCCATGGCCAGCGCCTGGCCGAGGGAGTCGATGGCCGATTTGCCGGCCGCGTACAGCCCGGCCGAGGCCATCCCGCCGCCGGTGCCCATCGTCGTCACCAGGAGGATGTGGCCCGAGCCCTGGGCGCGCAGGTGGGGCAGTACGGCCTGGGTGACCCAGATCTGCCCGTGGACGTTGACGTCGAAGTGGGATCGGATCTGGGTCTCCGTGGCCTCTTCGATCATGCCGTACAACATCGCGCCGGCGTTGTTGACCACGATGTCGAGCCTGCCGAACACGGCCACCGCCCGTTCCACGCCCTCGTGCACCGCGACGCGGTCGGAGACGTCGAGCGGGACGCACACCAGGGTGTCGGGGTGGCGGGCCTGCAGGCCCGCCAGCGGCGCCACGTCACGGGCCGCGGCCACGACGCGATCGCCCCTGCTCAGCGCAGCCTCCGCGAACGCCCTGCCCAGCCCTCTGGACGCACCCGTGATGAACCAAACACGCATGACACTCACTCCTTCCATCAGTCTTCGATCGCCTGGTAGACGGTGGTCCAGAAGTCGTTCATCAGGTGGGCGGGGTTGGGCACCGTGTAGCCGAGCTGGCAGAGCAGGATGCCCGTGAGCTGGTTGACCGGGTCTGCGTAGGCGGAGGTGCCGCTGCCGCCGTCCCAGCCGAACTGGCCGATCGGCGCGTAATCACCGCGGTAGGTGCGCACCGCCATGCCCAGGCCCCAGCCGCCCTGCTGGCCCTGGCCGAAGGAGATGTGCACGGCGTTGCGGGCCAGGGCGGTGCGGGCGGCGTTCTGCTCGGGGGTGAGCCGGTTGGTGGTCATCAGCTCCACGGCCGGCCGGGACAGGATGCGTCGGCCGTTGTGGACGCCGCCGTTGAGCAGCATCTGGAAGTAGGCGTGGTAGTCGTCGGCGGTGGAGACCAGGCCGCCACCGCCACCCTGGAACGCCGGGGGCTTGCTCCACCGGCCGCCCTCGGGCTCGTCCCACGCGAGGAACTCGCCCGTGGCGGGGTCGGGGGCGTACAGGGTGGGCAGCCGGTCGATCTGGTCGGCGGGCACGTGAAAGCCGGTGTCCTTCATGCCGAGGGGCTCGAAGATGCGCTCGCGCAGGAACTCCTCGAAGGTCTGGCCGCTGACCCGGGATACCAGGACGCCGACCAGATCGCTGCCGATCTGGTACTGCCACTGCTCGCCGGGCTGGTGCATCAGCGGCAGCTCGCCCAGACGGCGCATCCACTCGTCCTGCTCGGGCACCTCGGTCGGCAGGTTGGGGGTCAGCCCGCGCTCGAAGACGGCGTTCAGGATCGGGGTGCCCAGCGCGGTCATGTCCATGCCGAGGCCGAAGGTGCAGGTGAGGATGTCGCGGACGGTGATCGGGCGGCGGGCCGGGACGGTGTCGTCCAGCTCGGCGTCGATGCGCTTGAGCACCTGGCGGTCGTCCAGCTCGGGCAGCCACGGGCCGACCACGTCGTCCAGCCGCAGCCGGCACTCGTCCAGCAGGACCATCGCGGCGGCGATGGTGACCGGCTTGGAGGTGGAGGCCATGCGGAAGATCGTGTCGCGGCGCATCGGGGCGCCGCCGTCGTGCCGCATCGTGCCGAGCGTCTCGACGTGCGTCTGGCCGCCTCGGCTGACCAGGGCGACGACTCCGGGGATCTTCCCGGAGTCGACATACCGTGCCAGCACCTCACGCAGCCTGCGCAGCCCCTGCTCAGAAAAGCCGTTCCTGCCCACTGCCATGATCCTTATCTCCTTGTCGTCATGATCATTCGTACGTTCCCCCACGCGGAGGGCCCTGGCATCGGGCCGTCGCCGCCCTGGCACCGCCGTACCAACGGCGGCGCCAGGTCAGCGGGCAGCCCGGCCGGGTGACGGCCGCTCCGCGGCGAAGCCGGGAGCGTAGTCCTTGAGTCGCACCAGGTGCGGGCGAGCCGCCGTCGTGCGGTCGAATCCCTCCTGCGGAGGCGTGCCGAGGAAGAACTGGTCGGTGCCTTCGCGCCCCAGGTGCTGGTGCTCGTCGACGAAGCCGCGCATTTCCCGCTCGTAGAGGCGAACGCCTGCGCGTGGTCGCCGCCTGCAGCCAGCTCGCCGGCCAGGATGTAGGCGCCGATCAACGCCTGGGAAGCGCCGCGGCCCGAAGCCGGCGCCGCACAGTATGCGGCGTCCCCGAGCAGCACCACCCGGCCCGAGAACCAGCGGTCCATCTCGACCTGGGCGTTCGCCTCGAAGAAGAGGTCCTCCGCCCCCCCGCATCTCCTCCAGCAGGCGCCGAATCAGCAGGCCTTCGCCGGCGAACCGCTCAGCCACGATGCGCTCGTGCTGCCTGGCGTCATCGCGGTCGTAGGCCAGCGGTCCGGAGGCGAAGTGCAGCGCCGCACGCGCTCGGGCGCCGTCGCGGGTGCTGAGCACCCCGGCCGCCTTGCCCGGTACGCGGTAGCCCCGGCCGTCGTCTTCGGCACCGAGGCGGCCGGGCACGCTGAAGACCGCCGTGTAGACACCCAGGTGCCGGACGAAGCGCTCGTGCGGCCCGAAGGCCAGCGAGCGGGTGCGCGAGTGCAGCCCGTCGGCGCCGGCCACCAGGTCGAAGCGGCGCGGCCGACCGCGGTCGAAGGTGACCCGCACGTCGTCGGCGCTCTGCTCCAGGGTGGCGATCGAGTCGCCGAAAACGTACTCGACCTCCCGGCGGGTGGCCTGGTACAGCAGGCCGGCCAGGTCGTCCCTGAGGATCTCCAGGTCACCCGCGCAGATCGTCACGGGCGGCGCGGCGTAGTCATCCGCCATCGCCGTATCACCCAGCCGCAGGCTCAGCGCTTCGGCCTGCTCCAGCAGGGCCATCCGGTCCAGCACGTCCAGCGCCTCGCCGCGCAGGCCCGTCGCGTACCCGCCCGGGCGCACCCGCGGGGCGCGCTCCACCACAGTCGGGGTGAACCCGTGGTGGCGCAGCCAGTACGCCAGGGCGACCCCGGCGACACCGGTACCGCAAACCAGGACGTCCATCCACGTGCTCCCTCGACCAGCGGCGAATCGTACGAATCGAGGATCAAGTACGGTGAACACCCGGAACAACGATGAACCCTGAAAGATCACCTTCAGTGGGAGTGAACGGAGCAGGTCAGGCGTGGAACTGCGGGACATCGAGATCTTCCTGACCCTGGCCGAGGAACTGCACTTCGGCCGCACCGCCGCCCGGCTGTGCCTGTCGCCCGCTCGTGTCACCCAGGCGATCCAGAAGCAGGAACGGCAGGTCGGCGCGCCGCTGTTCGAGCGCACCAACCGCATGGTCCGGCTGACACCGGTCGGACGGCAGCTCCGGGACGACCTCCGGCCGCTCTACGCCGGGCTGAAGGAGAGCGTGGAACGCGCCCAGCTCGCCGGCCAGGGCATCACCGGCACGCTGCGCGTCGGCATGCTCCCCCTCAACGCCTACGACCTGCGCCCCTACTGGGACGTCTTCCGCCTCCGCCACCCGCAGTGGAAACTGCGCATCCACAGCGCCCAGCTCGGCGAAGCCTTTCCCGCGCTGCGCCGCGGAGACATCGACATCCTGGTGAGCTGGCTCCCCATCGACGAGCCTGACCTCACCGTGGGGCCGGTCGTGTTCGCCGAGCAGCGCGTGCTGGCCGTCGCCACCGGCCACCAGCTCGCCCCGCGCGCGTCGGTCTCGCTGGAGATGATCTCCGACTTCCAGCACCCGAACGCCGACACCGGGCCCGGCTACTGGTACGACGCCTACGCCCCTCGCCTCACCCGGCGCGGTCGTCAGATCGAGCGCGGCCCCGTGGTCCGGGACGCGGAAGAGGCCATGACCCTCGCCAGCATGGACGGACTCGTCGTGCTCTTCCCCGCCCACGTCGCCCGATACTGGGTACGGCCGGACATCGCCTACCTGCCGGTCACCGACATGGAGCCGCTGCCGTACGCGCTGGTGTGGCGGAGTGAGGCGGAGAACGAGCCCATCCGGGCCCTGGCCGGGATCATCCGCGACCTGGGCCCTCTCCCGTCGGTCCCTGCCCCTTGAGGTGGCGGTGTAGACAGCTCGACGAGGTAGGTACCGTGAGTGGATCTTAGGCGGCCTCGATGGCGGGTGCCAAGGCCGAGTCGTCGGCGGGGCGCAGCTGAGTGGCGGGTGGAGCAGGACTCGGCGGAAGTCGGGCAGGATGCGCAGGCCCTGGCCCTGGCTGGCGACGGGGGTTCGCTCCGAAGTGTGGACACCGCTTGTCATGCGGCGAGCAGCACTCTATCGATGGTCTGCTGCTCGTAGTCGATCGGGCTGAGGTAGCCGAGGGTGGAATGCCTCCTGCGGGTGTTGTACCGGGTGATCCACTTGAAGACGGCCAGGCGGGCCTCGCGCGCCGAGGGCCGGCGCTTGGCGCCCTGCGGCGTCTCGCGTTTCAAAGTGGCGTTGAACGCCTCCGCCGCGGCGTTGTCGGCGCTGGTGCCGATGGCTCCCATGGATCGGCACACGCCGAGCTCGGCGCAGACCTCGGCGAACTCGGCGGAGATGTACTGGGCCCCGTGATCGGCATGGAAGATCGCGCCGTGCAGGCTGCCCCGGGTGAGGGCGGCGGCCCGCAACGCGTCGGTCACCAGCTCGGTGCGCAGGTGATCGGCGATCGACCAGCCCGCCAAGCGGCGTGAATGCAGGTCCAGCACGGTCGCCAAGCACAAGAACTCGCCCTCGCCGACGGATAGGTAGGTGATGTCGCCCACATAGCGCCGGTTGGGTGCGGGTGACGGTTCGACGGGCGGACAGATCATGAAATCGTGGCGGAATTCACGGCCGTTTTGGGGCGGGCTGCTCATCGTGCTGGCGGGGGCGGAGTTGCTGTCCATCCCGTTCACGCTCAACGCGCTATCGGTGTCGATTCTGTTCAGCGCGGTGGGGGCGACCTACCTGATCGCGCTGGTGATGATGATCTCAGGGGTGCTGGTGTGGCTGCAGCCGGGCCAGCGGGTGTTCCTCGGCTTGATGGCCGTGCTGCTGTCCATGGCGTCCTTCGTCTACTCCAACCTGGGCGGCTTCCTGATCGGCATGAGTCTGGGCCTGCTGGGCGGCACGCTGGCCATCGCCTGGACCCCCCTCAGCCGACCGGCCGGCCGTCTTGACTCCCTCAGCGTCCGCGACTTCCTGGACGCGGCGCGGGCACTCGTGTCGAAGGCGAAGGCGATGCGCGCCGCGATCGGTCCCGGGTCCCGCCGGTGGCGCAAATCCCCGACGAAAGACACATCGGTCGCCACAATGAACCGCGAGGCCGCCACAACCCCTCCGCGCATGGCGACCAAGGCTTCTTTGACAGGGGAGAAGACGGCGCTCAGGGAGTGACGATGGCGAAGTCGGGTTTCGGGTCGTCCAGGACGGCTGCGAGGCGGCGTAGAACGTCCAGGTCCCCGTCGTGGTCGAGGCTGTCGGCGCCCTTGCCCGCGAGCAAGCCGAGCAGTTGCGGCTTGGTGAGGTCCACAGTGAGGTCCACGGTGAGGTCCACGGTGGCCTCGGGCGGGTTGGGTTGATGGATCAGCGCCCCGTTCGACATGGTGGTGCGGTGATGCTCGCCGGAATCGGTGAGGTGCCAATCGATGGCGAAGTGCTCGTTCCACGCCTGGGGTCCGTTGACGCGGATGGCCAGCGAATCGAAGATCTGTTCCGCGCTCAGGGCTTCGATCACCTCGGGTGAGGCCACGTCGAGGTCGGCCGGCACGATGTGGCCGTTGAGTTCCAGGGCGCCCATCAGGTAGAAGTTGCGCCAGGTGCCGTTCTCCGAGCCGTGGCCGAGGGCGGTGTAGACCTCGGCGAGCAGCGTGCGGGCCTTTGTGTCGTGCTCGTCGGCGAAGACGGCGTGGTTGAGCAGCGTGGCGGCGAAACGCAGATCCCCTTCCTTCACATAGCGACCGGCCAGCCCTGCGACGGCGGCGGATCCGCCCAGGCACTCGACGTAGCGCCTGGCCTGCTCGACCGGCGGGTGCTCCCACAGATGGGCCGGGTTGCCGTCGAACCAGCCCAGATAGCGCTGGTAGATGGCCTTGACGTTGTGACTGACCGACCCGTAGTAGCCGTGGGTGTGCCAGGCCTGCTCCAGGGCGGGCGGCATCTGCATGACCTCGGCGATCTCGATGCCGGTCAGGCCTTGGTTCATCAAGCGCACGGTCTGGTCGTGCAGGTAGGCATACAGGTCGCGCTGCTGCGACAGGAAGCGGACGATGTCCTCCTTTCCCCAGGTGGGCCAGTGGTGGGAGGCGAAGGCGACGTCGGCCTGGTCGGCGAAGAGCGCGATCGCCTCGGTCAGATAGCGGGCCCAGACGCGGGCATCGCGCACCACC
Source organism: Streptosporangium sp. G12 (assembly GCF_052983175.1). Classification (NCBI taxonomy): domain Bacteria; kingdom Bacillati; phylum Actinomycetota; class Actinomycetes; order Streptosporangiales; family Streptosporangiaceae; genus Streptosporangium; species Streptosporangium sp. G12. The sequence continues at coordinate 36,118 of NZ_JBRIQO010000050.1, forward strand.
GCGCCTCGCAGGGTGAGGATGTTGTGCTGGTTGTGGGTGGCGTTCTCGGCCAGGCACAGCGCGCGCCGGTCGGGGAACAGGAAGTTCATCTCCGCCGGTGCCTCGGTGCCGGGGGTGAGCTGGAAGACGATATCTACCCCGTCGACCGTTTCCTGCTGCCCGGTGCGAATGATGTCGACGGTGGGCGCGATGAGGGACATGGCGCCGGTGGAGGTGGTCATGCCCAGACCGCACCCGATCTGGCCTTCGGCCGAGCGGGGCAGCGCCGGACCGTACATGTAGACCGAGCGTCGGCTCATCGCGATGCCGGCGTAGACGTTCTCCGAAACCGCGTGTTTCATGAATCCGGCCGGGGCGATGACGGGGATGCCCTCACCGTCGGTGACGCCGCGCACGCCGCCGAAGTGGTCACCGTGGGAGTGGGTGTAGATGACACCGGTGACCGGACGGTCGCCTCGGTTGTCGCGGTAGAGACGCAGTGCGGCGGCCGCGCACTCGGGGGAGATCAGCGGGTCGATGACGATGACGCCGGTATCGCCCTCCACGACCGTCATGTTCGACAGGTCCAGGCCACGTACCTGGTAGATGCCGTCCGTCACCTCGAACAGACCCTGTTTGGCGCACAGCCGGCCCTGCCGCCACAGGCTCGAGTGAGCACTCTTGGGAGTTTCGGCGTTGAGGAAGTCGTAGGAGTCGTTGTCCCAGATGACGCGGCCGTCGGCAGCCTTGACCACCGCGGGGCTCAACTTCGCGACGAATCCTCGCTCGGCGTTGTCGAAGTCGGTCCGATCATGAGAGGGAAGGTCAGCCATAAAAGACCCGTTCCCCCTTCAAGCTCTATTCAGGGTAGAAAACATCTCAAAAATTCGATCGCCGGCTTTCGGTGGCGGTTTACCTGACGGCGAGTGCGCCGGACCTCTGGCAAAAAATGGTAATCAAGGCTGGTATCGCTTCCCACACTGTTTGCCGATAGCGGTTTCGCTCCGTCAGCGTGGCGTCACCAATCTTGAACCACGACCAGCTTGGCTGTGACCGGAGATGGAGAAACCCCTTCCTCCGGCGTGCCGTCACAGCACCCGGAACTCAAGGGACGGCACGCCTGCCTCGACTCCTCGGCGACCCGTTCACGGATCGCCGAACACACCGGGAGGACGCTTGAGCGGGGAAATCCCCGATCGAGGCGCGCCGAACATCGGCAGCCGCGCTCGGGATCATCTGGCCAACGAGAGGACCTACCTCGCATGGCTGCGCACCGGCATCAGTGTGGCGGCGCTCGGCGTTGCGGTGGCGAAGTTCGCCCCGCACAGAGGAGTTCACGCCGTGATCTCGGGCGGCATCCTGATCTTCGCTGGTTTGCTGGTAAGCGGCTACGGAACGGTGCGGTACCGGTCCGTTGGGCGACAGCTGGATTCCGGGCTTTTCGCCCCTGCCCGGTTCGGTACGGTCACGGCCGCCACCGTGGTCACCGTCCTGGCGCTGATCGCTGTCGCGATTCTCCTTTGACCCCTCCTGCCCACCATCCAATGGATCGGCGATGTCAACGTGACCTGTCCACCCGGCCCGCCGGCCAGGTCATGGCCGCCTTGAGCGAGCGCGACCAGGCCGAACTTCTCGCGCT
>NZ_JBRIQO010000051.1:0-37533 GCF_052983175.1 Streptosporangium sp. G12
GGCCGAAGCCGAAAGCGGGACACGTCAATCAACCTACCGAAGCCCACCGACAAAACCCGGAGACCCTCATCCGCGACTGTTCCGCGTTTCCTCCCCGCCCTGAAGGACAGGGCATCCACGCTGCAGGTGCTTGGTGACCGGGTCTATCCCGAAGGCATCGCCGCCGGCCCGCACACCGGCGATTCCTACACTGGATCAGCCAGACCAGCCATATCCGCCCGATCTTTCCGCAGTACTACGGGGACCCCACCTCGACATCGAGGATGTGCCCGGCCCGAACACGTCCCCTGGATCGACCCGACCCATCCGGCCTGACGAACGGCCCGGTGTCAGCGGCCTCACCGCTCAGAAATCCTCCGCCACGTCGTCAGTTCTGGTAGCCCCTCGCCACCCGCGGAAGGATTGACGACCATGACCGACGCCAGACTGCTAGGCGACGACGAGGCCGCGTTCATCGCGGCGGCCCGCTCAAATGACGCAGCACAGTTCGCGCTCATCACGGAGCGCTACCGGCGTGAGCTGCAGGTGCACTGCTACCGGATGCTCGCGAACTACGAGGACGCCCAGGACATGACGCAGGAGACGTTCCTGCGGGCGTGGAACAAGCGGGAGTCGTTCAAGGGCCACTCTGCGCCGCGGACCTGGCTGTACCGGATCGCGACGAACGCCTGCCTCGACTTCCTGGAGAAGCGCAACGACCGCACACCCGTGCCTGCCGAGCTGCCGGGCGCGGACTCGGAAGTGAGCTACCTGCAGCCCTACCCGGACCGGATGCTCCCGGAGGACCCGCAGGAATCGGTGGTGGCGCGGGAGACGATCGAGCTGGCGTTCATCGTCACCGTCCAGCACCTGCCGCCGCGGCAGCGGGCGGTGTTCATCCTGCGCGACGTCCTCGGCTGGCCGGCGTCGAAGGCCGCCGGCGCCCTCGAGCTGACCGTCGCATCGGTGACCAGCGCACTGCAGCGGGCGCGCGTGACGATGCGCGAGCAGCTGCCCGGCCGCCGCCTCGACTGGCGGAGCCCTGCCACGCACGAGCTGTCGGATGACGAGCGCGGCGTGGTGAAGTCGTATATGGACGCCCATGAGCGCAACGACCTCGACGGGCTGATGGCCCTGCTGCGCGACGACCTGCGCTTCGCGATGCTGCCCGAGCCGGGCACCTTGATCGTCACGGCCAAGGACGCGGTGGACGGCTGGGTCTCCGGTGGGCTCTTCCAGCGCGGCTACGACGACTGGCGCTGCATCGCCACGACGGTCAACCGCATGCCGGCCGCCGTGCTGTACCTCCGCACCCCCGGCGACCCGGAATACCGTTTGTTCACCATCGCGGTCCTGCACATCGTCGACGGGAAGATCGCCGAGCTCACCGGATTCGACGCCACCGACAAACCATGGCTGAGCCTGCCCGCGACGCTGTGATCGGACGAGTCCCCATCGTCGACGAGTCCAGCGCGCGGGCCGCCGTCACCGAAGTCACCGCGGAATGAGCACCCCGACCAGCTGGACACCAACGCGACAACTCGAACACCACCGCCCCGCCGGCGTTGCCGGCGGGGCATCCGAAGAACATCGTCATGATCGACGACGCCGTCGTCCTCATCTTCGGCGAGTCGGTCAACAGCTCACTCGGAACGGGAGGAAGGGCCGGGAAAAGGTTCCCTCATCGCCGAGGGTCACGGTGAGCACGCCAGGAAGGATTTCGACCCGGCCTCACGAGACGAGCATTTGGCCCGTGCTCATCGCCTCGTCTCGTATCGGGTCAGCACCACGCCGCCGGGAAACGTCCGCGTCTCCACCAGGTTCAGGTTCACCCAGTTGTCCAGGGCGGTGAAGAACGGCGTGCCGCCGCCCACCAGGACCGGATGGGTGACGATCACGTACTCGTCGATCAGCCCGGCCCGCATGGCCGCCGCGGCGAGTGTGGCGCCGCCGATGTCCATGGGGCCGCCGTCGTCGGCCTTGAGCCTGGTGATCTCGGTGACCGCGTCGCCGGTGACCAGACGGGTGTTCCAGTCGACCGTGCCGGTCGTAGAGGAGAACACCACCTTCGGCATGTCCCGCCAGCGGCCGGCGAACTCGATCACCGCCGGTGTGGCACCCGGCTGCTTGTCGGCGGTCGGCCAGTGGGAGCTCATCGCCTCCCATAGCTTGCGCCCGTACAGCGCCAGGTCCGTCGCGTCCACCCGGTCGGACCACCACTGGAACAGCTCGTCGCTCGGCGATGAGTCCGGCCCCTCCCCCCCACTCCAGCCGAGGTCGTCGCCGGTCGCGGCGATGTAGCCGTCCAGGGTCGCGTTCATGCCGAAGATCAGTTTCCGCATCGTGCCAGCCTCTCGTGAGTCGATATCACACATACAGACGGGCGCGGCGCGGAAACCTGATCGGTGCGCGATCTGCGTCCGCAGGTAGTCCTCGCGTTCCGGACTCAGCACGGCGTACTCGGCGGGCTCGAGCATCACCGACCGGATCTCGATGTCACCCTCGCAAACGCCTGGTCACACGGCTACAGCGCCGGGCCCTCTCACCGCGCCGGAGGCCGAAGTCGCGCACCGTTCGGTCCGGCGGGACCGCGTAGCCGCGGCGGGTGTTCGCCACCGCGATCGTGAGTGGGAGCCGGAAGAGCTGATCGGCGCGTGGACGCTGCTGGATGCCGACTGGGTGTTGGTGGCCGGCAAGACCGGCGCGACGAGGCTGGGATTCAGCTTGATGCCGAAGTTTGGGGTCGAGGAACAACGGGACAGTCATTTCCCCCGAAGGTGCGGAACCGGCGGTTTCCATGGTGCCGTCGATCGACGCCGGTCGAGGGCCGTGGCCGCCTGGTCCGGGGCTCTCAGGCGGACCTGTCGCGGCGCTCGGGTCCGCGATCGGGGTGGCGGCGCGGCACCAGCGTCGGGTTGACGTTGCCGAGCACGGTGTCGCGGTCGATCACGACGCGGGCCACGTCCTCGCGGCCCGGTACCTCGTACATCACGTTGAGCAGGATCTCCTCGAGGATCGCGCGGGTCGCGCGGGCGCCGGTGCGCCGCAGCAGCGCCTGGTCGGCGATCGCGCCGACGGCCTCCTCGGTGAACTCCAGCTCGACGCCGTCCATCTCGAAGAGCCTGCGGTACTGCTTGATCAGGGCGTTGCGCGGTTCGGTGAGGATCCGCACCAGCGCCGTACGGTCCAGCGGCTGGAAGGTCGCCACCACCGGAAGCCGGCCGACCAGCTCGGGGATCAGCCCGAACCTCAGCAGGTCCTCGGGCATGACCTGGGCGAGGACGTCCCGCTCTCGCCCGGCCCGGATCGGGGCGCCGAATCCGGCGCCGCCGTGGCCGGTCCTGGACTCGATGATCTGCTCCAGGCCGGAGAACGCGCCGCCGACGATGAACAGCACGTTGGTGGTGTCGATCTGGATGAACTCCTGCTGCGGGTGCTTGCGGCCGCCCTGCGGCGGCACGCTCGCGGTCGTGCCCTCCAGGATCTTCAGCAGGGCCTGCTGCACGCCCTCGCCCGAGACGTCGCGGGTGATCGACGGGTTCTCGCCCCTGCGGCCGATCTTGTCGATCTCGTCGATGTAGACGATGCCGGTCTCGGCCCTCCTGACGTCGTGGTCGGCGGCCTGGATCAGCTTGAGCAGGATGTTCTCGACGTCCTCGCCCACGTAGCCCGCCTCCGTCAGGGCGGTGGCGTCGGCGATCGCGAACGGGACGTCGAGCATCCGGGCGAGCGTCTGGACGAGGTGGGTCTTGCCGCATCCGGTCGGGCCGACCAGCAGGATGTTGGACTTGCCCAGCTCGACCGGCTCCCCGCCCGGGGCCTGCCGCGCCTGCGCGCGCACGCGCTTGTAGTGGTTGTAGACCGCCACCGCGAGGGATCTCTTGGCGCTCTCCTGCCCGACGACGTACTGCCCGAGGAAGTCGTGGATCTCCCGCGGCTTCGGCGGCTTCCCGAGCCCGCTTCCGGGAGAGCCGGGGGTTTCCCCGAACTCCTCCTCGATGAGCTCGTTGCACAGCTCGACACACTCGTCACAGATGTAGACGCCGCCGGGACCCGCGATGAGCCGCATGACCTGCTTCTGGCTCTTCCCGCAGAACGTGCATCTCAGCAGGTCGCCGCGTTCACCGGTGCGTGCCATGGGAAAACGTCTCCTCGACGGGTCGTACGGGCGGGTGGGGCCGGAGCGTTCAGAGGGTCACCAGCAGCGACGCCAGGCGCCAGGTGCCCGGGTCGGGCGCGCGTCCCGCGTTCTCCGGGGCGAGGGCCAGGCCGGGAAAACGGCGCAGCAGCGCCATGAGCGCGACCTCGGTCTGCACGCGGGCCAGCGAGGCCCCGAGGCAGAAATGCGGTCCGTGGGCGAATCCGAGGTGTCCCGCCGTGCCGGTGGCCCGGCCCAGGTCGAGCAGGTCGGGATCGGCGAACGCGCGCGGGTCGCGGTTGGCGGCGGCGATCGCGGCGGTCACGGGCTCGCCCTTGCGCACCAGCGTTCCGTGGAGCTCGACGTCCTCGCGCGCGTAGCGGGGAATCGACAGCAGCGTCGGGCCGCACCAGCGCGTCAGCTCCTCGACGGCGCGCGGCATGAGCCCGGCGTCCTGGCGCAGCGCGGCGAGGTGGCCGGGGTGGGTGAGCAGGACCTCCACGGCGTTGGCGATGAGGTTCGTGGGTGTCTGCCCCGCCATGACCAGGTGCCAGACCATGGTGACCAGCTCGGTGTCGCTGAGCCGGTCGCCGTCGTCGGCCTGGGCGCGGATGAGGTCCGACAGCAGGTCGTCGCCGGGTTCGGCGCGCCGGCGCGCGACCGCCGCTTTGGCGCCCTCCATGATGCCCGGGATGGCCTCGGCGAACCTCTGGCCGCCGCCTCCCACGACGGTGGCGCCGTACTCGCGCCAGCGCGGGCGGTCGGCGCCGGGGATGCCGACCAGCTCGCAGATGACGTCCATCGGCAGCGGCCGGGCGAAGTGCCCGAGCAGGTCCACCACGCCGTGCTCGTCCTGCTCGGCCACGCCGGGCAGGCCGTCGAGCAGGGCGTCGACGATGGGCTCGATCCGCGGCCGGAACTCGGCGGCGCGGCGCGCGCTGAACGCCGGCGACACCAGCCGGCGCAGCCGCAGGTGCTCGGGCCCGTCCATCTCGCTCATGGTCCGCATGTAGGGCAGGCAGTCCTCGGGCACGTCGGGCCGCATGAAGCTGGCGGCGTTGATCTCGAAGCGCGGATCGCTCAGCATCGTCCTGACGTCCTCGTACCGGGTGAGGGCCAGCATCGGGCCGAAGCCCGGGGCCACCAGCCGCGCCAGCGGCGAGATCTCCCTGGCGCGCCCGTACGCGGCGAAGGGGTCGCGCAGCACCTCGGCGTCGGTGAGGTGGATCTCGGGGACCTCGGGGACCTCGGGGACCTCGGGGACGCCGTTCACGTCCTGGCCGGCAGCGGTCATGGGTCCTCCTGGGTTTCAAATGATGTAAACAGATGATCCTGTCATCTGAGTGGTCACGGTATCTTGGATCGGAATCAACGGCAACGCGGTGACGAGGAGGACGATGAGCCGGCTCAGCAGGGCGCAGTTGCAGGAGCGCAACCGCGCCAGGGTGCTGGCCGCGGCCGCGGAGGAGTTCGCCGAGCGCGGCTTCCGCGACGCGAAGATCGACGCCATCGCCGAGCGCGCCGAGCTCACTCGCGGCGCGGTCTACTCCAACTTCCCCGGCAAGCGGGCCCTGTACTTCACGGTCCTGGCCGACCTCGCCGGGCGTGCCCCCGAGCCGCCGAACCCGGAGCCGAGCCTCACCCCCCGCGAGGCGCTCGGCGCGCTCGCCCGCGCCTGGCTGGCCCGGCTTCCCCTGACCACCGACGAGCGGCACGGCCTGGCCAGGATCGGCGTGGACCTGATGCCCGAGATCCTCGCCGACGAGCAAACCCGGCGGCCGTTCGCGCAGCTGACGAAGCTGAACGCGATCCTGCTCGGGCTCGCCCTGGAGCGCCTGCGCCCGCCCGTCACCCCCGACGGCCGCCTGATGCGCGTGGCCGAGGCCACGCTCACGACCCTGCACGGCGCGAGCCAGCTGGCCGCCGCCGCCCCCGGCTTCACCGATCCCTTCACCATCGTCGGCGCCTGCGAGCGGCTCGCCGGCCTCGACCTCGACGACAGGTGGCCGTCCACGCCGTGGATCCCGCGGGCCCGTCCCGCCGACGAGGCGTGGTCCCCGCCACCGGCGGTGGACGCGGTACGCGGCGAGCCCGCGCGGCTCACCGGCGACGGCGGCGACGGCGTGGTGGCGATCCTCGGGCTGCACCGGCTCGAGGCCGCCGAGGAGGCGGTACGGGCCGCACCGGCGGGTGCCGCGATCACCGCCGTCCTGGTCACCGGCGACCCCGGGGAGCTGGCACCGCTGGCACGGCTGGTCGTCGCCGACTTCTGCGGCTGCCTGCGCCAGGCGTTCCCGCCCTCGGCGTGGCCGCGCCTGCAGGTGGTGTTCGACGACTCGGGCGCCCTGGCCGCGGCGGCCGGTGTCCTGGCCGTCAGCGACGCGACCGAGGCCGCCGTCCGCGTCGAGGCGGGCCGGATCGTCGTGCGCGCCGACGGCCGCGGCGCGTGCCACACGGCCGCCTCGACGCCGCGCGAGGCCGTGGCGGGCGACGGCGGGCGATCCGCGCCGGCGCGGACCTCGACACCGGCCCCGGGACGATGAGGCCGCCGGCGCGCCCGCCGGAGATCTTCGGGCCCCCGGCCAGGGGATTCGCCAGCTGACGCATCATGTACGGTCATCTGTGACCTTTTCTCCCCCTTCCTCCTTCCGGCGAGGCTGATGCCCTCCCTCGACGTCGTCCAGTGGGTCATCCTGCTGGCCGCCCTGTTCCTGGTGGGCTTCTCCAAGACCGGCGTCTCCGGTACCGGGACGGTGGCGATCGCCCTGTTCGCGCTCGTGCTGCCGACGAAGGAGTCCACCGGCACGCTGCTGCCGCTCCTGCTCGTCGGCGACCTGGTCGCCGTGGCCTCCTACCGGCGCCACGCCGACTGGCCGAGGCTGATCAGGCTGTTCCCGTGGGTCGCCCTGGGCGTGGTCGCCGGGGCCGTGGTGGTGCGCTGGGTCGACGACGCGCAGATGAGACGGCTCATCGGGGCGATCCTGCTGGTGATCATCGCCGTTCACCTGTGGAACCGGCGCCGGGCGCCGGAGGACTCGCTCGCCCACCGCCGCCCGGTGGCCGCCCTCGCGGGCGTCTTCGCCGGCTTCGCCACCATGACGGCGAACGCGGCCGGCCCCATCATGGCCGTCTACCTCCTGGCGGCGGGCCTGCCGATGCTGGGCTTCCTGGGCACCAGCGCCTGGTTCTTCCTGACGATCAACGCCTTCAAGGTGCCGTTCAGCGTCGCGCTGGGCCTCATCACCCCCACCTCCCTCGTCTTCGCCGCGCTGGGCGCCCCGGCGGTCCTCGCCGGAGCCGCGACCGGGCGCGCCGTCATCGGCCGCATCGACCGCACGCTCTTCGAACGGATCACGCTGGGCCTCACGCTGCTCGCCGCGGTACGCCTGCTGCTGTGACGTCCCGCCCCGGTCACCCCTTCGGGATCGACGGTGGCGGGAGCCAGGCCCCGGGTCCGGCGCAGGAGCGCCCGCGTGCCCGCCGGAGGCATCCATATCATTTCCGACAAAAGGGTTGGTTCTACTCCGATAAGATCTTCGCTCGCGTTTGTAGAAAACGAAATCCGTGCACCATGTGATGTTTTCGTTTACCTCCTTCGGCAAGTATTCGCGGCGACGAAAGGAGAACCGATGTTACGAGGACTTACCACCGTCAGATTTCACGCCGCCGACCTGGCCGCGGCCAAGGAGTGGTACACCGAATTGCTCGGTGTCGAGCCGTACTTCGACAAGCCCGGATATATCGAGTTCCGGTTCGGCGACTACCAGCACGAGCTGGGCCTGCTCGACAGCGATTACGCGCGGGAACTCGCCGGCGACGCGGAGACCGGCCCGGCCGGCGTCGTCACCTACTGGCACGTCGACGACGTGCCCGCCTCCCTCGACCGGCTGCTGTCCATGGGCGCCAAGGAGCACGAGCCGCCCCGGGAGTTCGGCGAGGGATTCGTCGGCGCCTCGGTGATCGACCCCTTCGGGAACATCCTCGGCATCATGTACAACCGCCACTATCTGGATGTCCTCCACTCGATCGAGAAGACCTGACCTCCGGCCGGTCCCCCTCGGGCGGAGGGTTCAGCGGTGGGCACCCAGTGCGGTGATCACCCAGTCGAAGGCGGGGATGACCGAGGGGGACGGCTCGCGGCCGTTGAGGACGCCCAGCAGCTCCCAGTAGCGCTCCACCTGTGCGTCGGCGAGCATCCTGAGCCGATCGCGCAGCCCGGCGCGCTCGGCGGGCGGCAGCCGGGGCCCGATGATGCGGCCCAGGACGCGCCAGCCCTCGGCCGACTCCGGCGTGACCCCGTCGGCCAGCGCCCGGCCCGCCCTCTCCAGCACCAGCCGTCGCAGGTCGAGCCCGGCGTCGATCCGGGCGACGGCCGCCGCGTCGTACAGGCGGTACCCGCCGTCGGAACGGCCGGTGGGCGGCACCACGCCGCTGTCGGACCAGAAGCGGATCGTGTGCACCGGCAGGCCGGTACGACGAGCGAGCCGGCCGATCGTGTAGAACTCCGCGCTGTCACTCACGAGACGAATCCGCACCCTCGAGTCACCTGAGAGTCAAGCCGCGGGCACGACGGAGGCGACGGGAGGGCCGCGCACCGGTCCCTTGAGGGACACCCGCCTTCGCGGGGCGGGAGCGTGAGGCGACCGGCGCGGGTCGCCTCGCTCCCCCGCCCACACCGATCCCGGCGGCCCCCGCCACGCCGGGGCGGTGAGTCACGCCGGACGGCGGGTCACCGCGGGCCGGTCGTCCGGCGCGAGAGCAGGTCCCGAAGGGCCCTGGCGACCTCGGCGGGGGCCTCCTCCGCCATGAAGTGGCCGAAGGTGACGGGGATGTGCCGCAGATCGGACGCCCAGGCGCTCCACAGCGCCGCCGCATCGAAGCCGAGGGCGGCCCCCCAGTCCTGCTGGAGCACGGTGACCGGCATCCGCAGCCGGTTGCCCGCGTCCCGGTCGGCCAGGTCGTGGGCGACGTCGACACCGGCGGAGGCGCGGTAGTCGGCCACGATCGAGGGCACCGCCGCGCGGCAGGCCTCCAGGTAGGCGGCGCGGACGTCGGCGGGGATCGCCCGCGGGTCCTTGGCCCAGATGTCCAGGAAGTACCCGAAGAAGGCGTCGGAACTGGCGGCGATCATCTGTTCGGGCAGGCCCGGAGGCTGGGCCATCAGGTACAGGTGGAAGCCGACGGCGGCGGTGGTGCCGTGCATCACCTCCCACATGTCCAGCGTGGGCAGCACGTCGAGGCTGGCCAGGTGGGTGATCGTCCCGGGATGGTCGAGACCGGCGCGGATGGCGACCAGGGCTCCCCGGTCGTGCCCGGCCAGCGCGAAGCGCTCATGCCCCAGCGCGCGGGCCAGGGCGACGACGTCGGCGGCCATGGTCCGCTTGGCGTAGGCGGTGCCGTCGGTCTCGGCGGGTTTGTCGCTGGCGCCGTAGCCGCGCAGGTCGGGGCAGATCACGGTGTGGTCGGCCGCCAGGTCGGCGGCGACGTGCCGCCACATCAGGTGGGTCTGGGGGAAACCGTGCAGCAGCACGATCGGAGTGCCCGTCCCCCCGACGGCGGCGTTCAGGGACACGCCGTCGGCGACGGGGACGCGCCGGTAGTCGAATCCGGTGATGGCAGGCGCCATGGTCGCGCTCTTTTCCGTAGGTGGTTGGACGCCTTCAGCCTGCCGGGCGTGAATGAGCATCCGGTCAGCGCGCTACCGTGGCCAGGGGGAATGCCCCGGGAAGGGACGGGTCAAGGGGTGCGGGTCACGTTCGGGGTGCTGGGGCCGGTGACGGCCTGGGACGGTACCGCAGGCGTGATCGCCCTCAAGGGGCCCCGGCACCGCGAGGTGCTGGCCCGGCTGATCATCGCCCGCCGTCGCGTCGTCCCGGTCACCGGCCTGGTCGAGGACCTGTGGGACGATCCGCCTCCCGGCGCGGTGGGCGCGGTGCGCACCTTCGTGGCCGCGCTGCGCCGCGCGCTGGAGCCCGGGCGCCCGCCCCGGACCCCGGCCCGGCTGCTGGTCACCGAGGGGCCGGGGTACGCGCTGCGCGCCGAGCCGGGCGCGGTGGACGCCTGGCGCTTCGAACGCGCGGTGTCGGCCGCCGCGACGCTGCCGCCCCAGGACGGGCTCGCCCGGCTGGCCGAGGCGCTGGGGTGGTGGCGCGGGCCCGCCTACGCCGAGTTCGCCGACCGGACCTGGGCCCGCACGGAACGCGCCCGCCTGGCCGAGGTGCGGCTGCAGGCCGTCGAGCGCCAGGCCGAGATCCGGCTGGCCCTCGGCCTGGCCGCCGAGGCGGTGCCGGACCTGGACGCGCACGTGACCGAGCACCCCTGGCGCGAGGACGCCTGGCGGCTGCTGGCGCTCGCGCTGTACCGCGCCGGCCGCCAGGGCGACGCGCTCGCCGTGCTGCGCCGGGCACGAACGACGCTGGTCCAGCAGCTGGGAGTGGATCCGGGCCCGCCCCTCCGCCGCCTGGAGACCGACATCCTCCACCACGCCGACCACCTCGACCTCGCGTCCGGGCCTGGCGGGGCGGCGGCCCGGGTGTGGGCGCAGACCGCCGCCGTCTACGACCGCACCGTGACCTCCGGTCCCCGCGCCCGGCTGGAGTCGGCGGTGGGCCTGCTGCGCAGCCTCGCGGTGACCGGAGGCGCCGGGCTGGAGGCGGCTCGCCGGCACCGCCTGGCGGCCATCGCCGCCGCCGAGGAACTGGACGACGTGGAACTGACCGCCCGGGTGATCGGCGCCTACGACGTCCCGGCGATCTGGACCCGTTCGGACGACCCCGAACAGGCGGCGCGTGTCGTGGCGGCGTCCGAACGTGCCCTGGCCGGCATCCCGCCCGGCGCGCACGAGGCGGCGCGGGCCGGCCTGCTGGCCACGATCGCCGTGGAGTCGCGCGGCACCCGCTCGGCGCGCGGGCCCCAGGCCGCCCGCGAGGCCGAGGAGATCGCCCGCCGCCTGGACGATCCCGCGCTGCTGGCGTTCGCCCTCAACGGCGTGTTCATGCAGACCTTCCACCGTACGGGCCTGGCTCCGCGCAGGGACGAGATCGGCGCCGAGCTGGTCGCCCTGTCCACCCGGCACGATCTGGTGGCCTTCCGGATTCTCGGGCATCTCATCCGCGTCCAGGCCCGTGGCGCGCTCGCCGACTTCACCGAGGCCGACCGGCACGCGGCCGCCGCGGACCGGCTGGCCGAGCGCCACGAGCGGCCGCTGGTGGGCGTGTTCACCCGGTGGTACCGGGCACTGCGGCTCGCCGCGGCCGAGCGGGCACCCGAGACCGAGATCGCGGCGGCCTACCGGGACGCCGCCGCGCGGCTGGACGGCGCCGGCATGCCCGGCCTGGAGGGCGGCCTGCTGCCGCTCGCGCTGCTGTGCCTGCGCCTGCGGCACGCGTCGCCCGCCCCCGCCGACGAGCACACCGGCGAGTGCGCCGGCGGGGTCACCGACTGGGGCCCCTACGAGCCATGGACCCGCCCCCTGGTGCTGCTGTCCCAGGACCGTCCCGCCGAGGCCGCCGAGGCGCTGCGCGACGTCCCCGACCCGCCCCGCGACCTGATGTCCGAGGCCCTGTGGTGCCTCGTCGCGCGGGCCGCGATCGCCGTCGGCGACCGGGAGACGATGGAACGCGCGCGCGAAGAGCTCGCCCCGGCCGCGGCGGAGCTGGCCGGGGCGGGCAGCGGCCTGCTCACCCTGGGGCCGGTCTCCCGGCACCTCGGCGACCTCGCCGGCGCCCTCGCCCGCCACGACGCCACGGCCCGCTCCAGGCGGACGCGGTGACCCGGCCCGGCCTTGTGGAACCGCGGCACCCGCGGCGCGGTGGCCGGCCGGGCGACGTTCGGCGAGATTGGCCTAGGCTGGGCCCGTGACACCCAATGTCGAGCGGGGGACGGCGTTGCGCGCGGACGCCGCGCGCAACCGCGCCCGGGTGTTGCAGGTCGCCAGGGAGCAGCTGGCCGCGGGTGACGACTCGCTCATGCTGAACACCATCGCCCGGCTCGCGGGAGTGGGCGTCGGGACCGTGTACCGGCATTTCCCCAACCGGCACGCGTTGCTGGAAGCACTGCTGGCGGAAAGCTTCCAGCAGCTGGTCCGTGAGGCGCAGGCCGCGGCGGCCGACGAGGATTCGCTCGCGGGCCTGCACCGCCTCCTGCGTTTCGCTCTCGGACGCGCGCTGGACGATGCCGGGTTCGCGGCGGTGCTCGGATCCGCCAGCGACGCCGATGCCCGGACCTCGGCGATGAAGGCCGAGCTTGACCGTGCCGTCACGGAGCTGCTCGACCGCGCTCGCCTCGCGGGGGCCATTCGCCACGGCATCGAGGCGGACGACGTCCGCCGCCTGCTCTGCGGCGTCGAGCACGCGGTCCGCTCCGGTGGCGACGACGCCAGGCACGCGGAGCTCTACCTCGACGTTCTCCTCGAGGGTCTGCGCCCTCCGCGTTGACGACGGTCTGAAATTTCCGGCCCAGAGGTTGGGGTGCCGTTGACCAACGTGTCATAGGCCGCCAAACCTCGAAGATCCCTAGCCTGACCTTCTGTAGTGCCGAAGAGCGCGGCGCGGATCTATGGGAACGGAACGTCCGCCGCTTGGCATGGACGAACTCATCGAGCACTGGACTGTGCTGAGCGATGAGGCCGGTCTGGTCAGTGCGAAGCAGGAAGGCGCTCGTCTGGCCTTCGCGCTGTTGCTGAGACCTGGCTCATCATTTCATTGCCGCCCACGCCCAACTCCAGCCCCATTCGCCGATTCACGGTAACCGCCGCCCACGCGCTCACCGTTCCAAGGACATCTCCACGTTCTACCGTTCATGATGCTGAGCCCCCTACCTAACCAACTGATGGGAGCCCGCGAACGCTTCAGTCACCATGACTGATTCGGCCGGAGCCGCCGACCCATACGGTCATGACCAGCCAACTGGTCACGGGAGGAACACCGCGCAGGCGACCGTGCCGCAGCCTGCGGGGACGGTCGTCAGCGGGCGGGTCGAGGCATTCGACGATGACTGGACCATCGACAAGGCCACGATCGGCGATGGCCGTCATCGTCACGCCGGACAAGTTCGGCCTCGTCCCGCTTCCTCATGATCAGCTGTGCAAACAATCCAACGATCAAGATCGTCTCCCCAGGAGCCACTCACGAAGAAGTCACCGCGCGCTGCCTTGGTGGGCGTCACCACTCTCCTCGGCCTGCTCGCCTCCGCCACGGCGGCCAGCGCACACGTGGAGTACGACAAGAGCCGCCTATACCAGTCCGGCTCTCTCCGTGTGGACGGCCGCTCCGAGATCTCCCACGGTAGCGGGGGCGGCTACAGCCGCTCCGACACATGGGCCCGGCAGCGCACCTGGGCACCCCACGTCGGCTGGATCCGGTGCGGCATCAAGAAATACCGGCCCAAGGGCTACATCGCCAACCAGTCTTCCTCGTCTCAGCAGGCGGTCGAGGCAGCCTTTCGAAGGTGAGATCGGCGTGTCACATCACATTTCGCGGCGCCTCCCCGTCGTATCAATCGAGATCGACCAGAAAGGAAACCAATCGTGGAACCCGTGAACGTCGCGATCATCTACTACAGCGCCACCGGCACCGTGCACGCCTTGGCGCGGGCCGTCGCCGAGGGCGCTGAGAAGGCCGGCGCGCAGGTGCGGCTGCGGAAGGTCGCCGAACTGGCGCCGCCGGAGGCGATCGGAGCCAGGCCAGAGTGGGCCCAGCATCTGAAGGACACCGCTGATGTGGCCGAGGCCGGCCATGAGGACCTGGAGTGGGCTGATGCGGTGCTGTTCGGTACCCCAACCCGCTTCGGCAACCCGGCCAGCCCGCTCAGGGCTTTCATCGAAACCACGGGTCCGCTGTGGTTTCAGGGCAAACTCGCAGGCAAGGTGTACTCGGCCTTCACCGCCTCCAACACCGCCCACGGCGGGCAGGAATCCACCATCCTGGCGCTGGGAAACACCTTCTACCACTGGGGCGGCGTCATCGTGCCTCCCGGCTACACCGACCCCGTCCAGTTCCAGTCGGGCAACCCCTACGGCACCTCCCACGTGGCCGGCACCGGGGCGCCCACCGAGGTGATCTTGGAGGCCGCCCGCCACCAGGCCCGCCGCGTCGTCCACATTGCGGCCACGCTCAAGGCCGGCCGTACGGCCTCCGGGGAGGATTAGTGCAGAAATTAGCGGTAGGCCCCCAGCGGTCCCTCCGGGGAGCACCGGACCCGGATGTTGAGGGCTGGGTGGAAGTCCATAGCTTCGCAGAAACGAACATCTGTGAGAGTTCTGCCAGGGCCCTCGATGGGATCCCGTTTCCGCAGGCCGCGGCTCGCAAAAGTCCTCTCGAAACCGACACGTTGTGCGAGGCACTTCTACGAGACTGCCGCCATGGATCTCACGCCCGATCAGGCCGCATTGGCGGTGGAACGTCACGACTGCCCGAACTGTGACGCGCCCGCCGGCAGCGCCTGCCGCACCCGGGGCGGCAAGACCGCCGCGAAGTACTACACCCCGCGCTTCGTCCTCATCCCCGCGCTCCGCGAGCACCTGGAGATCCCCGTCCCCGCCGACCGGCTCCCCGGCCGCGCGTGGAAGCAGGGCCCCGCGCTCGCCGTTGTGCCCGCGCCCCGCACCGAGCGGCCGATCCGCATCGGGTACGCCCGCACCTCGACCGCCCGCCAGGAACTGGCCAGCCAACTCGAAGCCCTCCATCGGGCGGAGTGCCACAAGGTCTTCTCCGAGCAGATCAGCACCCGTATCAAGATCCGGCCCGAGCTGGAGAAGGCGCTCGCGCTGGCCCGCCAGTTCAAGGAGGCCGCGCCCGAGACGCCGGTCATCTTCACCGTCCACGAGCTCAAGCGCCTCGCGCGCAACGCCGCCGAGCTATGACCCTGTCGGCCGATCTCCAGGCCGGCGGCATCCGGCTCGAACTCCTCACCGGCCCACTCACCGGCCTCTACGACCCCAACGGCATGGGCGCCATGTTCTTCGCCGTCCTGGCCGTCGCCGGGCAGATCGCACGCAACTACATCCGGGAGAAGACCTTGGAGGGCCAGGTCACCGCGGCGGTCAAGGGTAACCACGGCGGACGGCCGAAGGTCATCGACGACGACATGCTCATCTTCGCCGTCGCGCTCAAGGACAAGGGCGTCCCCGTCCCGGAGATCGCCAAGAAGCTGGTCATCAAGACCGGGAAGAACGCGGGCAAGCACCCCTCGGTCGCCTCGCTCTACCGGGCATTGGCTGAAGCCGAGGACTCCGCAACGGACGACGGCCTGCCGCTGCGACCCAAGCCCGTCCGCATCCGCCGACCCGGGGATCCGCTCACCCCCGAGGAGATCGACCTGCGTGAACGCCTCCAGGCCCAGCCTCACCCGGACACGGAGATCCGCAGCTAGACCCCATGATCAACGACTCATGCCGGTCTCAAGGCCAGGCCCTTCGCCGTTCACACAAATGGGGCCAATCCTCGACGGTAAACCTGTACCCAGGTACCGAATGCAAGCCCCTCAGGCATACGTGTAGCACCGAAATCCAGCTGATCCTCCTCTGGAGACCGTCCTGTGCGAGGCGCTCAGCGGGCCCGCAGCCCGTTCAGTACAACATCGAGATAGTGGTGGCCGACTGCGGCTTGCTTCTGCGGATCGATGGCTGGATGCATCCTGGCCGAGAAGGCGATTCCACAGATCAATGGCGTCATGTCGGCGAGCGTGATGCCGGGCGCCAGCCGCCCTGCGGCCCCGGCCCGTTCGAATAGTTGAGTGAACAGCGAGGACAACTGATCGAGTAGATGCGCTGTGCCAGGTAGGGCGGCCGTGGGTGCGGACAGTACGGGGGACAGGGCGGCGTCACTTAGTTGCGCGTCTACGATCCTGACCAGGAAATCGCGAAAGGCCGTCCAAGGGTCGTCCTGCTCCACGGCCCGTTCGGCGGCCTGGATCAGCGCCTCCAGTCCGTCCACCGCCACTGCCTCGATCAACGCCTGAGGCGTTGGGAAGTGCCGGTATACCGTGGCGACGCCAACGCCGGCCGCGCGGGCCACCTCGTTCAGCTGAATCGGGGTGCCGTCCGCGACCAGCTTCCGGCCGATCTCGATGATTCGCTGACGGTTGCGTGCTGCGTCCTTACGGAGCCGGGGAGCGGTCACTTCTCCAACATAAACGGATAGCAGCTCCACTTGCCCCGCCTGGGTCCGGAGCCTCCGGACGGTCGACTCAGGCAGTGAAGCGGATGACTCATCCGTTTAGTGTTAGGGTAAGGCAACCGGATGATCCATCCGTTTCACTGCCCCTTTGGGTCTGGAGAGAACATGAAGATCCTCATCACCGGGGGCACCGGCTACTTGGGCTCGGTGCTCGTCGAACACTTCCTCGCAGCAGGCCACGAAGTAGTGGCGCTGACCCGGTCCCCGGAATCAGCAGCGAAAGCGACCCAGGCGGGCGCGCGTCCTCTGCTCGGCAGCCTGACCGACACCGCTCTCCTGGAAAGGGCAGCAACACAAGCCGATGCCGTGGTGCACACCGCAGTCGACTATGCCGGCGGCGATGATGCGGTCACGGCGGAAGCCGCTGCTGTGGAGGCGCTGACCCGTGGGGCGGGTAAGGCGGGTACTGGCAAACCGTTCATCTACACCAGCACGAACCTGGTCTACGGGCTCGACCCTGCCCATTCCCGCGACGAAGACGCAGAACTGCCGGAACCGGGTCTGCTGCCGTCCAAGCTCGTCGGCGAGCGCTTGGTGCGCGAGGCGGCGGGCCTGAACGGCATCATCATCCGCGCGAGTCTGGTCTACGGTCGAGGCGGCACCCTGCTGCTGACCAATCTGATCGGCGCCGCGACCCGCTCGGGCGCTGCCACCTACATCGGCTCCGGCGACAACGAGTGGACCCCGGTGCACGCGGACGATCTCGCCCGCCTGTACCTGAGGGCCCTGGAGCATCCGGTGGCGGGAATCTACAACGCGTCCGGACCGCAGCAGTTCACATTCCGCGAACTTGCCGAGGCGATCGCGGATCTGACCGGAACCACCGCGACCTCGATCACCGCCGAACAGGCCGAGAGCGCCATGGGGCCGATGGCCGCGCTGCTTCAATCCTCGGCGCGCACACCCTCCCGGAAGGCGCACGAGACGTTCGGGTGGAGCACGAGCGGTCCCGCCCTACTGGACGACGTGCGCTCCGGCTCCTACCAGGTTGTGAACCCGTGAGCCCCAGCCTGGCCAGCCACGCCATTGTCGGTCTGCTGCGTATAACAGGAGTGAAGAAGCGCCAGTTCAAGCCCAGCCGTTTCCTTACCGAAGTGGCTAACCCGTCCCCGCCGCGCCTGCCGGGTGTCACGGTCCGGCGGGAAGAGTTCGAAGGCTGGCCGGTCTATCGGCTGACGCCCGTCAATCCGGTGAAGCACTACGCCCTCTACATCCACGGCGGCGCCTGGGCCGCCCCCATCACCACGCAGCACTGGCGCCTCGCCGCCCGGATCGCCGTTGAATCCGGCTGCGAAGTCGCCCTGCCCCTCTACCCGCGCCTGCCCGCCGCTACCCACGCCGACGTCCTTCCGGTCATGCAGGGCCTGTTTCAGCACGTCCAGAAACAGGGACCGACCGCTCTGATCGGCGATTCAGCGGGCGCGAACATCGCTTTGTCCGTGCTCCAGGCCCTGACCCCGCAAGGCGAGCGCCCGGATATCACCGTTCTCATCTCACCTGCCCTCGACCTGACCTTCACCAATCCGAAGATCGCCGACATCGCACCACATGACCCGTTGCTGAATCTCGAGCACATCCGAGTTCTCGCGGTCCGCTGGGCAGCCCCAGCCGACCCTTCAAACCCTCAGACCAGTCCTCTGAACGGCCACCTGGACCACCTCGGACTCGTCCACGTGTACGCCGGGACTCGCGACGTCCTCTTCCCCGACGCCGTCCTGCTCCGGGACCGGAGCGAAAACATGGCCGGAACCGATCTTCACCTGCACATCGGCGAGGGAATGATCCATGACTGGCCGATCATGCCGATCCCGGAGGGCCGTCGGACGGCCGGAGACGTCATTGCCCTTCTGCGAGGCGCGCGTACCGAGCGGCCCGGCCGGCCCAACTCGGATCCCACCAGGGGTGCGGCCGGAATGCGGTGGAAAGGGCCACCAAGCCCCCGCGCAGGGCGGGAGATTCAGCTCGAACATGACGGATAAATCCGGCGTGATGACGCGATCTCGTACGTTTCCGCAGGCCACGTTGTTCACTAACGCTTAGGAGCCTTATGTCAACCCCTCCGTGCCTCAGAGCTGGCTCACGATCGAGGCATGGACGAGCTAGGGGTTTTGAACGAGCAGATCTTCGCTGCGGAGAGCCGGCAGCCCGTCGACGGCCTGCCCTGGAGGAATTTCTCGACAGAGTGCTCACCGGTGACTTCGTCCTGCGACGATCGGCAGCCGATTAACATAAGTCGATCTCAAAGCGGGCGGCGCGCCCCAGCACCGCACCGTGCCAGGTGAGGTGGCCAAGGCCACGCGACGTCGTCGGCAAGTCCGCGCCCGCTCCGGGCGGCCGGCCTGGCAGCAGGATCGGGCCGGCGGACCCTTTGTTCACCCTTCTTCGGGTCCCTCCTCGGGGACACCGTCGCAAAAGGGGCGCAAGCCGATGGCCAGGTCGGCGCGGGTGAAGGCGTAGCGGCCCAGGAAGTTGATGTGGTCGTACTGGATTGGTGACAGCCGAAGGGCATGGCCCAGGACCGTCAGCCCCCCAACCAGGCCAAACGTGCCCCGTCACCGAACCGAGATGAAGATCAACTTCCTATCGCTAATTCCTGCACCAATCCTCCCCGGAGGCCGTACCGCCTGATCCAGCGTGGCACCTCGCATTCCGCAGATCCAACTCCGTCTCAAAATCAAGTCTCACTATATTTAGATTTTGAGATGGCGGTAGATGGTCGCCCTGGAGACGTCGAAACGGGCAGCTATCTCCTCGCCGCTGCGGCCTTCGGCGTACAGGGAGCGCACCTGGGCGATCTGCTCCTCGGTGAGGAGGGCGCGCCGTCCGCCATTCCGTCCCCGGGCGCGGCCGCGGGCCCGGTGGGCGGCCGGCTCGCCCAGCAGCGCCCGGGCGCCGTCCAGGATCAGGCTTCGCAGCTTTTCCGGCGGCGCGTCGCGGAAAAGCAGCACCGGGTCGGCCAGCCCAGCGACCACCTGGCAGGCGCGCACCCGCTGCTCGATCTCGCTGGCCGGCCCGGCCACCAGCTCGTTGGCCAGGGCGATCGCGGTGCGGAAACGGTCCGCGATCGGCGCCTGCACCAGCAGTGTCATGTCCTTGACCAGCATGGTGAGCGTATGGCGGTGGCGCAGGTGCACATCGACGTAGCCTTCGATCGCCCGCCACCGCACCTCCTCGGCACTGTCGCAGGACTCGGCCGCGGCCAGCACCGCCTCCAATTCGTCCAGCAGTGGAATGGTGAGCCGGCGGAGGATCTCCTCCTTGGAGTCGAAGTGGTAGTAGAGGGCGGCCTTGGTGATGCCCACCTCGTCGGCGATGGCCTGCATGGAGGTGGCACGGTAGCCGCGGGCGGCGAACAGGACGCGCGCCGCCTCCAATATCCGCTCGAATGTCATTCGATCTCACTTACCTGTGGTCAGTTTTTTCGCTAAGGTGCTTACCGGAAGTCAGTTTATTGCTGTGGGGATGATCTGCATGCGGACCAAGGTGTCCTTCACTGCCGCCGGCGTCCGGTGTGCTGGCTACCAGAGGGCTGCTGCAGATGATGCGCTACCGGCCCGCCGACGCCGCCGCGCGGCTGACCTGCCCTCTGCTGGTCTGCGTCGCCGCCGACGACCGGGAGACGCCGCTGGAGACCACCAGGGTCCTGGCCGACCGTGCGCCGCAAGGCGAACTGCGCATCTACCCCGGCAGCCACTTCACCTTCTACACCGACCTCAGCTTCCGGAATCGGGTGGTCACCGAGCAGATCGACTTCTATCGCCGGACATTTGCGGCAATGTGAGCTTTTGTCGCGGGTGACATCGCGCACCTGCATTCTTGGGAGAACCATGCTGCACGGACGTCAAGCGGAGCAATCTGTCATTGCCGAGTTGGTCGAAGGCGGGTGCGGCGCACTGGTCGTGCGCGGCGAGGCGGGCATCGGCAAGTCGGCCCTACTGGAGTGTGCTGCGGCTGGAGCGCAGGCGCAGGTGTTAAGGGTGTCCGGTGTCGAGTCCGAGGCTGATCTGCCCTTCGCCGCGCTGCACGTACTGCTGCGTCCCGTCCTCGATCACGTCGAGGTGCTGCCGCGCCAACAGGCGGAGGCGCTGCGCGGTGCGCTCGGCCTCGGCGGCACCACCCGAGGCGACCGTTTCCTGGTCGGGCTCGCGACGCTCAACCTGCTGGTGGAGTTGTCGGCCGCGGACCCGGTGCTCTGCTTGGTCGACGACGCGCAGTGGTTGGACGGCGAGTCGGCCGACGCTCTGCTGTTCGCCGCGCGTCGTCTGCATGCCGAGCCCGTCGCCGTTCTGTTCGCCGCGCGGGACGAGGATGTGCGGGACGGCGGGTTCCCCGCCCAGGGGCTGCCCGAGTTGCGGCTGCGGGAGCTGGATGCCGAGGCGGCAGGCAACCTCCTCGCCGAGCAGGCGGCGGATCTGCCGCCCACCGTGCGCGACCAGCTGGTGGCCGAGGCCGGGGGCAACCCGCTAGCGCTGATCGAGCTGCCCCGGATGCTCCCCCCTGAGCAGCGTAAGGGGCCCATGGCTCCGCTGGCCTTCGTCGCCGGTACGGCGCAGCCGGTGACGGACCGGGTGCTGATGGGCTTCCGCGACCGCGTCTCGGCGTTTGCCGCCGCGACCCGCTCGTGCCTGTTGGTGGCGGCGTTGGACCACCACGGCGGGTTGGAGGTGCTGGCACGCGCGGTCGGCCGGCTCGGGGCCTCGCTGGTCGACTTCGCTGAAGCCGAGCGCGCGGGTCTGGTCCGGGTGGGGCCGGAGGGCGTTGCCTTCCATCATCCGCTGGTGCGTACGGCGGTACTGCTGGCCTGCGACATCGGTGACCGGATGGCCGCCCACCGGGCGCTGGCCGAGACCGCCGACGACGACCGGCGCGCCTGGCACCGGGCCGCTCTCACTCTGCAGCCCGACGAGGAGGTGGCCGGGGAACTGGAGAACCTGGCGCTGCGCGCGCTGCGCCGCGGCGGGCAGGCGGCGGTGTCGGCGGCTTACACCCGCGCGGCCGAGCTGTCGCCCGACCCGGGCCGGGCCGTGCGCCGCTGGACCGCCGCCGCCCAAGCCGCGATCGAGGCGGGCCTGTGGCAGCGCGCGGGCGAGCTGGTGGCCAGGGCGCGGCACCGGGCCGAGACGGTCACGCTGGCAGGTTCGGCCCAGGCGGAACTCGCCTACGTGCGCGCCAAGCTGGAGGTCGAGGCGGGCCGACCGCTGGATGGAGTACGGCTGCTGCACCACGGGGCCGAGGCGACCGACGACCTGCCCGGCAAGTTGTCGCTGCTGGCCATGGCGGGCTACTACACCTGGGCCAGTGCCACCCACCCCGACCAGCTCACCCTGGCCCGCCGTACCGAGGAACTGTGCCCGGACGGCGAGGGACCGGTGGAGGCGGTGCGCACCGTCAACCACTCCTTCCGCCGGGTCCTGGAGGGCGACGCCACCCCCACGCTTCTGTCCGGCAGGACGGGACGGGACGACCACATCCCCTACGAGCTGCGCTGCCTTCAGGTGTTTCAAGGCATCGTCGGCCAGGACATCGCTGGCATGCTCGACGCCCCCACCGCGCTCGTCGAGGAATGCCGGGCGGAGGGACGGCTGGGGCGCTTGCCCCAGGCCATGGTGATCCTGGCCATCGCCGAGGTGCTCGGCGGCCGGCATCCCGCCGCGCGGGCCACGGTGACCACGGGTCTGGTCCTGGCTTCCGATGTCGGCCAGCCGATGTGGCGCGGCTACCTGGCGGGCATCCACGCCTGGCTGTCGGCGGTCGCCGGGGCGCAGGAGGAGTGCGAGGCGATGGCCGAGCAGGCGATCCGTGACGCCGACCACCGTAGGTGGATGCCCGGAGCAGGTTGGGGGGAGTGTGCCCGTGCGATCCTCGACCTCGGGCTGGGCCGCTACGAAGCGATGCTTGACCGGGTGGACCGGGCGATGAGCGGTCCCACCAGCCATGCCTTCCTGTGGCGGTATTCCTGGCCCGACTACATCGAGGCCGCTGTCCGCGTAGGAAAGCGACAGCGTGCCCAGGGCCTGCTCCACAGCTTGGCCGCCTCCGCGGAGGCGACGGGCCGGACCGCACCGCTCGCCCTCCTCCAGCGGGCGCGTGCGCTGCTGAGCCCCGACAGCGCGGCCGGGGCGCTGTACGAACGGGCCCTGGCCCTGCACGCCCAGGACAGGCAGCCCTTCGACGAGGCACGTACCCGCCTGGTCTATGGCGAGTGGCTGCGCCGCAACAGGCGGCGAGCCGAGGCACGCGCCCAGCTCCAGGCTGCCATGGAGGCCTTCGGCCAGCTGGGCGCCACTCCTTGGGCTGCCCGTGCCGCCACCGAGATGCGCGCGACCGGGCTCAGCCTTCCGGACCGCTTGCAGGCCGCAGATCCACTGGCCGTGCTGACTCCGCAGGAGCTGCAGGTGGTACGGCTGGCCGTTACCGGGGCGTCCAACCGCGAGATCGGCGCGCGGCTGTTCCTGAGCCCCCGCACCGTCGCCTCCCATCTGTACAAGGTCTTCCCCAAGCTGGGGGTGGCCTCTCGCGCCGAGCTGGCCAGGCTGGAGCTGGCGTAGGTCAGACCCGGCGGTAGATGATCGGCTGGGCGGCGATGCCGTTGGCCTTGAAGTTGGCCAGCACGAAGCTGCGGAAAGTGGGCCGGAAGATCAGGCTGGGCAGGAAGGTGCGCCAGTTGGGCCAGCTGGCGTGGTTGATCAACCCGTAGTCGGCGGGCTCGTCCTCCAGTGGCCGCATCAGCGCGGAACTGGGCAGCGCGGTCTTGGCCTGGAACCACCCGGCGGTGTACTCCCACACCTTCAGCAGCGTCTCGCGGTCGTCGGCGTAGAAGTAGTTGAACAGGTAGCAGTGGTCCTGGCCGTGGTCCACGTCGCCGAGCCGGCCGGCGTTGTCAGCCACGATCTGGTGGGTACGGCGGGCGGCCGCGCGGAGGGTCTCGGCGAGTTCCTGGTAGGCGGCACTCTTGCGCAGTTCCAGCGCGGCCTCCACGGACGCGGTGCGGATCAGCACGACGACGTCGAAGCGCGCCGGCCGGATGCCCCTCGCGGCCAGCACCTCCTCGCCCTCGCCGGGCGGGCGCAGGACCGCGCGGAACACGTTCGCCTCGCGCGCCTCGATCCCCGCGGCCAGCGCCTTGAGCCGGGCGGCCAGTCGTGTGGGGGCAGACGCGAAGGGGCCACGCCAGGAACCGACCTCACCGGCCAGCATGACGAAGCCGTCACCGGTCGGGGGTACAGTCCGGGCCTGGACGGCCAGATGGTCATTGATCAGCTTCATGGCGCCGACCCTAGCCAGAAGCCCTCGGGGATCGCCTCTGTCACCTGACTGATGTTCGCCGACCGGCTACCGTGCTGATGCCGGTGAGTTCGGGATCGCGATTCGGTAGCAATGCGGCGGGGACGAGCACGAGGCCGCCGAGGACCGGTCCGAGAAGTGGTGCGAGCTGGCCGGGCACTGCGACCAGCGCCATCACCCGGCCCAGCCGCCGCGGGCCCGCCGCGGTCGGGAGGATCGTCTGCAACCGGGGCAGGGTCAGCCCGTTGCCGATGGAGTTGCTCGGCGCCGGCGCCGAGCGCGGTTCCGGCATCATCCAGGGCGACGCCCAAGATGGTGGTGTTGAGCAGGGAGGCCAGGCCGCCGATCATGAGGACGAAGGCAAGGCAGAGCAGGTCGGGTCCACGGGATCAGAGCCAGCAGATTTTGTTGGCATACCAACAGTATGGCGGCTAACATGTTGGCATGCCAACAAAAAAGGGTTCCCATCCGGGAGCCCAGATCGCGGAGGCCCCGCTGGGTTCGCTGCTGCTGCAGACGGTGCGGGCCCATGCGGCCCTGGCCGCCTCGCTCCTGGCAGACGTAGGGGTGGTCGCGCCGCAGGAGGTCGTCCTGTTGTACCTCGAGGACCACGGTCGGGTGCCACAGTTCGAGATCGTCCGCTTCATGGCCCGTGACCGCTCCACGGTGACTGCGACCTTGCAGGCCATGGAACGCGCGCAGCTCGTCGTGCGGGCGCCGTCCCAGAGCGACCAGCGTTCGGTGGAGGTCGAACTCACCGACGCCGGGCGCGCATTGTGCCCTTTGATCCGCGCGGCCTGGTCCGAACTTGAACGCCTCACCTTCGGCCCGCTCTCGCCTTCGCAGCGCGAGCATCTCGCAGCCAGCCTCACCACCGTCCGCGACGCCGCCCGGACCCACGACGAGCAGCAGGAACCCAGGCGGTGAGGGCTGCCGCGCACACCCTTTCCGATCAGTCGACCTGGTGGGAAAGACCCTACGGACCACCTCTCGCCTGCTGACCCCGGGAGCACCCCTCATGCCGACCGTCATCGTGTTCAGCCGCTACGGTCCTCCGGAAGTCCTGAGCGCCCGGCAGGTCGAAACCCCGCGACCGGGTCCGTGACCTGGCGCCGGACGGCGTCGACGCGGCCCTGGATCTGGTCGGTGGCCAGGCCGTCGCCGCCAGCCTCGCACTGGTTCCGGATCGCCACCGCATCGGGACGACCGTCGACCGGCACGCGGTGAAGAACCATGGCATACAGCGAGTGGGAACCCGTTCCCTGACCGCCCTGCGCGGGGTCGTCGACGTGGCCGCGACCGGTCGGCTGATCCTGCCCGTCCAGACGTTCCCCCTCCACGATGCCCCGAGCGCGCATCATGTCGTCGAGGGCGGCCACGTGCGAGGCAAGGTGATCCTCGCCGTCTGAACGGCGGGCCGGCCGTGGCCTCCGGACAGGCGCTCCCGTCTGGGAACAGTGACCTTGCCGTCACAGCGGCATGCTGACGGTGATCATCTCTTCACCTTGATCCCCGGACAGGATGATCGACAGTTCCCATACGCCGTCCATGGCGAACAGGTTCTCCGTGGCGACGAAGCGGCCCTGACCGGCCTGGAGGGTGCCGACCGGCGGCAGGGCGTGGCCCATGCCGGGCATGGTCGCGGCCGGGGTGACCGTTTCCGCCTCGCCTGAGGTCACCCGCACCTCGACCGGATCGACCGGCAGCACAGTGACGATGTAGCGCGTACCCCCGCCTTCACGCTCTCAGGGCCGCCGCCGAGCCAGCGCGAAACGACGGCGACCTGACGACCAGGTGGCCGGTCATGCCCATCGCTTCCGTCGGGTGACCGATGTGCCCCGAGCACACGTCAGTCACCTGACGGAAGCGACCACCATCGCGATCTTCTTAGAGTTCCGGCCATGACCAAGCGACCTGAACCCTATTCGGCGACCGTCATGGCGATCCTGGCCGCCGCCTTCTGCGCCTGGGCCCTGCTCACCCTCCCCGTTCAGGGAGCCGTCATCCTCGTGATCGCCAGCGTGCTGGGCTGGAGCGGCTGGATCGCCTTCAGCTACACCCGCCCGGTGAAATCCAGGAAGGTCATCGCCGTCTACCTGTGCGCGGTGGGTTTCCAGCTCATCCACATGGCCGAGGAGTACACCGGCGGCTTCCCGCACGAGATCGTCGAGTTGTTCGATTCGCCGCGTGACTGGCCGGAGAAGGAGTTCCTGCTCGTCTTCGTCTTCGGGTTCGGCGCCCTCTACTTCTTCGCCGGTGCCGGCGCGCTCTACCGCGTCCGCGTGGCCAACTTTTTCCTGTGGTGGTACGCCCTGGGCGCCGGCCTGCTCAACGGCGTCGCCCACTTCGTCTTCCCGATCCTCAAGGGCGGCTACTTCCCCGGCCTGTACACCGCCGGCGGCCACTTCGTCATGAGCGGGCTGCTGATCTACTTCCTCATCAAAGAGAACCGCCTGCTCAAAGCCGAGGAGCAGCAGGTCCAGGCGCTGGTCAGGTAGCGCGGCCCCATTGCCGCACCTGGACGCTGACGGGCTTGGGCAGGACAGCGTCCGATGATTGCGACCCGACTGGAGGAAACATGGAACGAATTGTTGTGCAGCCAGTGGGAACGGTCGTCGGCGGGCGCGCCAAGGCGTTCGACGATGACTGGAATGCCGGGAAGGCGCTGATCCGTCTCGACGGAACACGTTTCGGGCCGGAGGCGCTCACCGGGCTGGCGCCTTCTCGCATCTGGAGGCGGTCTTCCGGTTCCACCTCGTGGACCCATCCTCGATCAACACCTCCGCCCGCCATCCCCGCGACAACCCGGACTGGCCCAAGGTCGGCATCTTCGCCCAGCGCGGCAAGAACCGGCCGAACCTGCTGGGCGTCTCGCGCTGCCGACTACTTGCCGTGGACGGCCTGGACCTCCATGTCCGCGGCCTGGACGCCATCGACGGCAGCCCGGTCCTTGACATCAAGCCCTACATGGCCGAGTTCGGCCCGCAGGGCGAGACGGTGCAGCCGGAGTGGGCGATCGAGCTGATGCGCACCTACTACTGATCTGGAAGGAACCTCTCATGTCGAAGACCGTCCTGGTGACCGGCGCCTCCAGCGGAATCGGGCGCGCCACCGCGCTGCTGCTGGCCCGCGAGGGCTTCACCGTCTACGCGGGGGTGCGCAAGGAGTCAGACGGCCAAGCACTCGGCCCCACTGTCACACCCATCCTTCTCGACGTCACCGACGCCGGCCAGATCGCGGAGGCCGCCGAACGCCTGAGCCACCTGGATGCCCTGGTCAACAATGCCGGCATCGGTGTCACCGGGCCGCTGGAGTTCGTTCCCCTGGACGCGCTGCGCCGACAGTACGAGGTCAATGTCTTCGGCCAGATAGCGGTCACCCAGGCGATGCTGCCGATGTTGCGGGCCTCGCGCGGACGCGTGGTCACGGTCGGCTCGGTGGGCAGCTGGATCACATTGCCGTTCGGCGGTCCGCTGTGCTCCTCCAAGCACGCCATCCGCTCGCTGAACGACGCGCTGCGCATGGAGGTCAAACCCTGGCGGATCCGCGCGGTACTCATCGAACCCGGCTCCATTCACACAGAGGCGGTGGACAAGCTGGAAGACGAGGTCGAACCCCGCCTGGCCTCCCTCGGCGAGCAGGGCAGGCAGCTGTACGGCGCTGCCTACCGCACCATGACCACCGCCGGGCTCAAGGAGGAACGCTCCGGCTCCAGCCCCGACGTGGTCGCCCGCGCCGTCCTGCACGCCCTGACCGCGCGCAAGCCCCGCTCCCGCTACCCGGTCGGCAAGAAGTCCCGGTTGATGAGCACTCTCGGCCGCATCGTCCCCCAGTACACCCTCGACCGTTTGCGCCTGCGCGCCCTCGGCCTGTCCTGAACCCTGAACGGAGCACACCGATGCCCCAGCTCGCCGGAGTCGACGCCCTCGTCGCGCTCGACCCCGTTTTCGCCCGGCTCGCCGTCGGCGCGGGCCACAATCTGTGGGGCCTGACCCACCTGACCCTGCGTGAGAAGGCGTTCGTCTGCCTGACCGCCGACCTGTGCCACCCCCACCTGGACCTGCCGTTGGCCATGCACATGCAGATGGCCCTGGCCAACGGCGTCGAACCCGAGTCGATCCGGGAGCTCTACCGCCACCTGGCCCCCTACGTGGGTTACCCCATCCTCGTCCCGGCCTTCCAGCGTCTGGCCGAGCTCGGCCTCCCGGAGGCATCCGACACCGAGGCGGTCCAGCCGGTGCCGCTGACCGGGCCGCTGGCCCGCGCCGTACGCGACCTTGAGGACGTGGACCCGGGCCTGGCCGCCTTCACCGAGGACCAGCTCGCCCAGCGCTGGGCCCGCCCCCACCTCAGTGTCCGCGAGCGGGCCATCGCCTGTCTGGTCGTGGACGTCTTCTACCAGACGTTGGGCGAATCCCTCCACCTTCACGCCGAGTTGGCCGAAGCGGCCGGAGTGACCGAGGAAACCCTGCGCGATCTGCTCCGCGGCCTGGCCGAGTTCGGGCTGCCCCGGGCCTGGGCCGCCGCCAAGGTTCTCTTTCCTCGGCGGGGCTCCGGTTCGAGGGCGCCGGGCTGATAACCGCTCGCCGGCTGCGCGCGGCCTGCTCACCAGCCGGAGAGCACCGTCTCGGCCATCGCCCGTCTACTCTGCGGCATTCGCTCCACCGGTCTTAAAGACATCCCCGAGCTCTCGACAGGCCCTGCCATCGACCAGCCGACCACACGATCTGACCTGAGAAGCGGGAAGCCGACTTCCCAGGTCGGGGTCAATATGGCGGCTGGTGCCACATCGGCCAACGGCACCCGAGGTTCGCTGCCGCATCCGGCCCTCCTAATCGGATACCCATCCGTTTGTGCTGCGGTACGACCAGAAAGCGGATAGCTATCCATTAAAGGATGGCCGGCGAAGGGCGAGAACGTGGGCAAACGGGCTGTGGTGACGGCGGGGACCGGGGGAATCGGCCTGGAGACCGCGATGGGGCTGGCGGCGATCGGTTACGCGGTGACCGTGGTGGGCCGGAACGCCGAGCGGGGCGCCCGCGCGGTCGAGCGGATCGACGCGGTCACGACCGGCCCGGGGGCGAGGTTCATCGCCGCGGACCTCGCGTCGCTCGATGCCGTACGAGCGCTCGCGACCCGCCTCGCCGGGGAAGGACCGTTGAACGTCCTGGTCAACAACGTCGGGGCGATGTTCGCGGACCGGCAGCAGACGGTGGACGGGATCGAGGCGTCGTTCGCCGTGAACCACCTTTCCCCGTACCTGCTGACCGAACTGCTGCTGGAACCGCTCCAGGCCGCGGGACCAAGCCGGATCGTGAGCGTCACCTCGGGTTCGATCCGGGTCGCCAAACGCTCCTTCGACGCCGTCGAGCCGCCGGGCGGCTACTACGGCTTCCACTGGTACGGCCGGGCGAAGCTCGCCAACCTCGCCTACACGCTGGATCTCGCGGAGCGGCTGCGAGGCACGGGCGTCTCGGTCTTCGCGGCCGACCCGGGCGGGGCGGCCACCGACATGACCAACGGCACCATGCTGTCGTCCAGAATCGTCTCGCCGGGACTGCGACCGCTCTGGCCGCTGCTCCGGCGAACCTTCGAGTACGCCACGTCCGGCTCCGCGTCGGTGGCGGCACGGTCGTCGATCCTCGCCGCGGCCGACGCCTCGCTCGACGGGCGGACCGGCCTGGTCATCGGGCCCAAGGTCCGTCCCGTCCGCCCTTTCGCCCCCGCCGCCGACCCGCGAACGGCCAAGGCCGTCCTGGGGCTCAGCCGGCAGCTGGCCCCGCTCGCCCCGCCTGCCGTCGCGATCGCCTGAGGCGAACCGCCGCCGTCCGGTGCGGCGGGCGCGGTCAGCGCGCGCCGGCCGTCCGCACCTCCTTCTTGCGCGCCCGGTAGGCCGCCGCCTTGATCTTGTTGCCGCAGGACTCCATGCCGCACCACTCCCGGCGCCCGCCGCGCGACCGATCGATGAAGATCTTGGTGCACTCGGGGTTGGCGCACTCCTTCATCAGCGGCATCTCCGGCCCGCTGAGCAGTTCGATGGCGTGCCGGGCCACGGTGGACAGCGCCTGCGCCGGGGTCGCCTCGACCCACCGCCCCCCGGCCGTGAGCTGGGGGGTCGCCGGGGGCGTGCGAGCCGTCTCGTTCACCAGCGCGAGCGCCCGGTCGTCGTATCCGTCACCGGCCAGCCGGGAGGTGACCAGCCCGTAGACGGCCTCCCGCAGCGCCACCGCCCGGACCAGATCCGCTTCCGTGCAGGAGGAGACGACGTCGACGACGCCGGACTCCACATACCAGGCGTCGAGCCGGTCGGGAGCGTCGAGCGTCTCCACGTGCGCCGTGCGGCGCGCGCGAACCGTGCAGGCGAAGTCGAGCGCGGGGTTGCCGCACAGAAAGACATGATTCACATCACCAGTTTGACAGGTGACTTCCAGTCGTGCAATGGTCGTCACCACTTGAACCGGTGACGAATCGGAGGGCGCGGTGGAGTACGACTACGTGGTGGTGGGGGCGGGCACCGCGGGCAGCGTGCTGGCGGCCAGGCTGTCCGAGGACGCCGGCGCGCGCGTGGTGCTGCTGGAGGCGGGCGGCACCGGCCCGTCCGAGTTCGTCTCCGACCCGCCCGCGTGGCCGCGCCTGCTCGGGACGTCGCGTAACTGGGGGGAGCGCACCACTAACCAGGCGTCGACCG
Source organism: Streptosporangium sp. G12 (assembly GCF_052983175.1). Taxonomy (NCBI): domain Bacteria; kingdom Bacillati; phylum Actinomycetota; class Actinomycetes; order Streptosporangiales; family Streptosporangiaceae; genus Streptosporangium; species Streptosporangium sp. G12. The sequence continues at coordinate 30,266 of NZ_JBRIQO010000051.1, forward strand.
GGACGTCGATCCCGCTGGCCAGGGGCCGCGGGCTCGGGGGCTCGTCGGCCATCAACGCCATGGTCTTCACCCGAGGGCACCGCTCCGGCTACGACGCCTGGGCGGCGAAGGGGTGGAGCTTCGACGACCTTCTCCCCTACCTCAAGCGGAGCGAACGGGCGCCGGGGCGCGGCGCCAGGTGGCGAGGCCGGCGCGGCCCGCTGACCGTCGCCCCCGCCGCGGAGCCGAACCCCGTGCTCGAAGCCTGCGTGGAGGCGGCCGTGGAGGCCGGGCACCGCAGGGCCGACGACATCTCCTCGGGCGTGGAGGAGGGCTTCGGATGGCCGGATCTGAACATCGTCGACGGCAGGCGGCAGAGCGCCGCCGACGCGTACCTGGCTCCGGCCTCCGGACGCGGCAACCTGCGCATCATGACGGACGCCCCGGTCCACCGCGTCCTGATCGAACGCGGCCGGTGCGTGGGCGTGGTCTGCACCGTCGGCGGCGAGCAGGTCACCGTACGGGCCACCAGGGAGGTGGTGCTCGCGGCCGGCGCCATCGGGACACCGCACCTGCTGATGCTGTCCGGCGTCGGGCCGCACCGGCACCTTCGGGAGGCGGGCGTCGAGGTCGTGCACGACCTGCCGGGGGTCGGGTCGAACCTGCAGGACCACGTCATGGCCGGTCTGGTGTACGCGCCCGCCCGCCCCGTCCCCACTCCCAGGAACAACCGCGGGGAGGCGCTCGGCCTGTTGCGCGGCCCGGACGCGCGGACCGGGCCCGACCTGCAGATCATCTTCGTGGACGTCCCGAGCCACTCCCCCGCGCTCGGCGGCCCGCAGCGGGGCTACACCATCCGCGTGTCCCTGATGCGCCCGCACAGCCGCGGCACCGTACGCCTGGCGTCCGCCTCCCCCGCGTCCCCGCCCGTCATCGACCCCGGCTACTACTCCGACACACGCGACCTGACCACGATGGTCGCGGGCCTGGAGGCCGCCAGGGAGATCGGCCGGGCGCGGGCGCTGGACAGCTGGCGCGGCGGCGAGGTGCTGCCCGGCGTGGACGTGCGGGACACCAGGGCCCTGCGGGCCTACCTGCGCGCGGGCCTGGCCTCGTACTTCCATCCGGCCGGCACCTGCGCGATCGGCCGGGACGAGGGCGCGGTGGTGGACGAGGAACTGCGGGTGCACGGCATCGAGGGCCTGCGCGTGGCCGACGCGTCGGTGATGCCGTCGATCGTGTCGGGGAACACCAACGCGACCGTGTACGGCATCGCGGAGCGGGCCGCGGAACTCGTCGCGCAGGCCTGACGCGGCGGGGGCGGCTTTCTGCTCAGAAGCCGTCCACGTCGACGACGGCCCTGGCGAACGCCTCCGGGGCCTCCTGCGGGACGTTGTGGCCGATCCCCCGCAGGGTCCTGTGCTCGTACGCGCCGGTGAAGCGCTCGCGGTAGGACGAACCGTTCCCGGGGGGAGTGAACGGGTCGAGCTCGGCGTCGAGGGTGATCGTGGGCACGGAGATCTTCGGAGCCGCGGCGAGCCGCTTCTCGACGGAGTCGTAACGGGGCTCGCCCTTGGCCAGGCCCAGCCGCCAGCGGTAGTTGTGGATCACGATGGGCACCCAGTCGGGATTGGCGAACGACGCCGTGGTGCGCTTGAGCGTGGCCTCGTCGAACTTCCACGTCGGCGAGACGTTCTTCCAGAGGAGCCTGACGAACTCCTCGCGGTACTTCTCGAGCCCGAGCCGCCCTCTTTCCGTGGCGAAGTAGTACTGGTACCACCAGGCGTGCTCGGCCTGCGGCGGCAGCGGATTCCGGTTCGCCTCACGGTTGGTGATCAGGTAGCCGGACACCGAGACGAGGGCCTTGCAGCGCTCGGGCCAGAGCGCGGCGATGATGTCGGCCGTCCGCGACCCCCAGTCGAAGCCCGCGAGGACCGCCTTTTCGATCTTGAGCGCGTCCATCAGCGCGACGATGTCGAGGGCGATCGCCGCCTGCTGGGCGTTGCGAAACGTCCTGTCCGACAGGAACCGCGTCGTACCGTGTCCGCGCAGGTAGGGGACGATCACCCGGTATCCCTGCGCCGCCAGCGGGGGCGCCACGCCGGTATAGCTGTGGATGTCGTACGGGAAACCGTGGAGCAGGATGACCACGGGACCGCCGGGCGGGCCCGACTCGGCGTACCCGACCTCCAGCACGCCCGCCTTGACGTGCTTCAGCGCGTCCGTCCCGGCGTGCTTCGGCGCGCCCGCCGAGGCGGATGCCGCGGGCAGGCCGGGCAGCGCCGCCGCGGCCGTCCCCGCGACCAGCAATTTGGAAAACATACGCCTGTCCATGACATTCACCTTCGATATCGAAAACAACCGTTTTTCGAGCACGGGAAGCGGGGTGGGCGCGTTTCCGCGCGGCGGAACCCGCGGACTCCTGGCGCGCAGGGAACGCTTTCCGGTGCGGCAGGACGCCGGACGCCGTGAGGCGGGACGCGAGGGCCGCGGCCGATCCGGCTCGGCGGCCCTCGCGTTCCCCGTTCGCGCCGCCGGGTTCAGAACACCTGGGCGAAGCAGGCGATGGCGACGGCCAACGCGAGCAGGACCACCGACAGGGCCCTTGCGAGATTCAGGATGTGCGACACGATACTCCTTCCCTGCGGAGCGCCCGGCGCCGCCGATGCGGCGGGACGTCAGGCGGCGGTCGCCCGGATGGTGACCGGGATGTTGCCCCGGGTGGCCTTGGAGTAGGGGCAGATCTGGTGGGCGGCCGCGCCGAGCTCGTCGGCGGTCCGGGCGTCCACGCCGCCGAGTTCGAGGGTGAGGACGGCGCCGAGGCCGAACTCGTCGTCCGGGCTGTGGTTCAGGGTCACCTCGGCCGTGACGCTCGTGCTGGTCAGCCTCACCTTGCGCTGGGCCGCCGCCCTCCTGACCGCGCCGAGGAAGCAGGCGGCCCAGCCGGCGGCGAACAGCTGCTCGGGGTTGGTGGCTCCCCCGGCCCCGCCCAGCTCCTTGGGGATGGCGAGGGTGGTGTCGAGCAGGCCGTCGTCGGCCGTGACGCGGCCCCCGTTGCGGCCCTCTCCCGTCACGGTGACGACCGCGGTGTAGCTGGCAGCCATGGTGTTCTTCCTTCCTGGGGTGATCGGTCGTCCGAACGGGCACGCCCACTGGCGTCACCTGTTCGGCTGGTGACGATGTTGGCAGCACCGCCCGTCACCTGTCAAACCGGTAACGCACGGGAGGGCCGGCGTACCGCGTGGCGGTGGTCCGCCGCGGGAGATGATCAGGCCGCTGACGCCGCCCCGCCAGCAAGAACGCCGGCATCCGAGCAAGCCTGACGAAAGTCTTACGGCTCCCCGTCGCCGTTGGCTCGTCACCGTCGCGGCTGCTCGAATGGCGGGGTGACCGATTCACGAGACGAAACAGAAAGCGGCCCTCCCATCGCGCGGCGGGTGATGTTCTCGATGCTCGCCGCCGGCGCCGCCGGCCTTGTGGCCGCGCCCTACCTGCAGGGCGGCTGGGAGAAGGCCCTCGGAGCCGTCTCCCAGAACGACCCCAGCGGGCTGACCGGGCTCCTGCCCAATCCGAGTGGCTTCCGCTACTTCAGCGTCGCGGGCTCGGTACCGACAAAGGACCGGACGAACTACCGGCTGACGATCGACGGCCTCGTCGACCGCCCCACGACGTACACGCTGGACGCCCTGCGCGCGTTGCCGCAGACCCGGGTCGTCGGTGACGTGGAGTGCACCGACGGCTGGCGGGTCCCGAACACGCCCTTCGAAGGGGTGCTGCTCTCGCACCTCCTCGACGCGGTCGGCGTGCGACCGGAGGCCAAAGCAGTCCGCTTCACCTGCTTCGACGGCGTGTACAGCGAAAGCCTCACGCTCGCGCAGGCGCGCCGTTCCGACATGCTGGTGGCCCTGAAGATGCAGGACAAGCCGCTCTCGCACCCTCAAGGCGGGCCCGTCCGGCTGTACGCGGCGCCGATGTACTTCTACAAGTCAGCCAAATGGCTCTCCGGCATCTCCGTGACCGACAAGGTCATTCCTGGCTACTGGGAGGAGTACGGCTATGACGTCGACGGTTGGCTCGACGGAGCCGACCGCTCCGTCTGAGCGCTCCGGGCGCATACTGCGGTTCACCCGCGCCGAGCGGCTGGTCCACCGTGCCACGGCCGGGCTCATGCTGCTGTGCGCGGGGGCGGCGGCCTGCCTGTACTTCTCGCCGCTGGCCCAGCTGGTCGGCCGCCGCCACCTGGTGGTCGTCATCCACGAGTGGTCGGGGATCCTGCTGCCGGCGCCGTTCCTGCTCGGCCTCGCCTCGTCGGCGTTCCGCGCCGACCTCCGCAGGCTGAACCGGCTGGCGCGGTACGACAAGGAGTGGCTGCGCGCGGTCCGCAAGGGCTGGACCTCACCTGATCGGCGGCCCGCCGGCAAGTTCAACGCCGGGCAGAAGATCTACGCGGGGTGGATGGCCGGAACCGTGCCGATCATGATGTTCACCGGTCTGCTGATGTGGTTCGGCGGACTCCTGCCGGTGATCTCCCGGACGAGCGCCATCTTCGTGCACGACGTGGCGGCCCTGGCCATCGCCCTCGTGGTGCTCGGGCACATCCGGATGGCGTACCGGGATCCGCAAGCACGGCGGGGGATGCGCACCGGGTACGTGGAACCGGCCTGGGCGAGGAGGTGGCACTCCAGATGGGTGGAGAGGGATCGGTGACCACGGACCCACCGCGGCGGGCCACGGGCCGGAACCCGGAGATCACCAGAACGGTGGGGCCGGGACCAGTGCCTCCGCAGGTTCCCCGCGCCGGTCACGGCGTCGTGTAGCCCAGGCCGTAGGGGCCGGCGCCGATGGCGGAGATCACCAGGTAGCGGTAGTCGCCGGGCGGGCCCCAGTAGCCGAGTTCCTCGAAGGGGTTGGGGCTGCTCGAGGCCGCGACGGTGCTCCAGCTGGAGCCGGTCCGTTTTTGCAGGTAGAGATCGAAGTCGCGGCCGGCGTCGCTGGCCAGGCAGCCGTAGTGGCTACCGGTGGCGGTCGTGCGGTAGTACAGGCCGCCGGGCTGGTGGACCGATTGGGCGTTGTCCAGCGACGTCGCGCTGGGTGATGGTGCCGCAGTGCCAGTTGAGGCCGGTGCTGGAGGACCCGGCCAGGCAGACCGAGGCGCCCTCGACGGCCTGCCTGGCACCGTAGACGCGCATGGTGCCACCGGTGTCGTTGCCCACCAGTGGCCTGGGTTTCCAGGTTTCGTTGACCGCGACTCAGGAGTGGTCGGCGCCCGGGAACGTCGAGTCCCGCACGACGCCCTGGGGCGCTTGTTGAAGCCGACCGAGCAGCGGGTCCTGACGTCGACGTAGCGCACGCCGCTCACCGACGAGAGGGCGGGCCGGGTGGTGGTGGCGAGTCTCTCCTTGATCGCCTGCAGTTCCTCCAGCGACCGGCGGACGAGGAGGGGCTGGGCGCCCTGGGCGGTGATCTGGGCGGCGTCGGCGCTGCTGGTGGTGGCCACCACGAGGGTGTGCGCGGTGGTTCCCAACAGCCAGGAACCGGCGAAACGGGTCCCAAGCCGTCTGCGGAGCTGCGCCGCGATCGGGGCCAGCCGGATCTCGTTGAGCAGACGGCTCTGGGCCTGGTCCGTGGTGAGGCCCAGATCGCGCTGCAGGGTCACCATCATGCCCAGGGGAGGTCGCCGCGCCGCCAGAACCCGCTCGAGGGCCTTCCCGCCCGGCGCGGCCAGGGTCGCCTGGACCGGGTGGGTGGCGACGGCCGGGGCCGCCATCGGGGCAAGGGCGGTGATCGCCAGGAAACATCCCATGGCGACGGCCCGCGTGCGGGACATGATGCTCTCCTCAACCTCGGCTTCGTGAGCGTGAGGGGAGATCGCCTTGCGGTGCCGGTCGATCCGGGATGGAGACGATGTCACTTTAATGCAGGCATTGCCGCTCAGGACCTGAAAGCTCCGCGCCACGCAGATGCCGACGTGCGGGCACCGGTACGTCCAGCGGGGTCGACACGCCCGGGTCGTCGCCCCGGGACTCCCGAAGCTATGGCGAGCCGCAGGTACGTCGACTGACGAGTGCCGGTCGCGCCCAGGGCCAGGCTCCCCCGCGCGCGACCGGCTCACCGACGGCTTGATGGAGGTCGGGTCGACGCCGGGATTCGCGCGGCGGCTGCACCCGAGGCGCTTCACTGGTCGTCGAGAAAGAGCTCTTCGATCTTCAGGTTGAACAGCTTGGCGAGACGGAAGGCGAATGGAAGGCTCGGGTCGAACTTCTCTGTTTCGATCGCGTTGATCGTCTGCCTTGACACGCCGACACGCTGCGCCAGGTCGGCCTGCGTCCAGGCGCGTTCGGTCCGAAGTTCCTTGATGCGGTTCTTCATCGGTATCTGATCTTGCCGACGATGATGGCGATCGAGTAGACGACTCCCAGGAGCACGGGGAAGAGTGCGATGTCGACGTCGTGGACGACGAGGTCGGCGGCATCCGCGACGACGTAGGCGAATCCGCCGACCCACCCCACTCCGAGGGTGACCGCCAGCGCATCCTGCACGATTTTCCGTTGCAACTCATCTTGCCCTCGGAGAAAGCGCGCGAAGGCGACGATCCATCCGATGCCGACGACAAGATTGGCGGCAACCGCGGCCCAGCTCGCCACCGGTTGCTGTGAATCCCACAAGAGGCCGGGACCGAATCTGGCCAGGGCAAGGGTCGCCACCCAGACGAGTGTCCAGAGTACGAGTTGAACGGCTGTCTTGATCGATTCCTGATAGGCCCCGGTCTCGTCGTGTGCTTGCACGAGCTACCTCCCTGCGACCAGAAGTCAAGTACACTTGACACGGTAGAAGGCGTTCGCAGCGATGTCAAGCACACTTGACATTGGGCCGGGTCGGCCCCGGTCCGGGCGGCATGGGGCAGACCTGTTCGCGCCGAGCGCACACTGCCGCGATTCGTGATCACGCCGCGCGCGATCGGCGTCGACGGAACCTCTCCCGCCCTCCACCGCCAAGTCGACGGCCTGCTCCTGGAGAAGAATCGGCGCCGGCGCGACGGAGCGCGCGCCGATCGCCTGGGCCATGGATGTGATAGTTACGACCTGATGGGGCAGAAGCGATGGATGAGATTCCACGGCGTGTCAACGGTCGTGGCGGCCGGGGCGGCGCTGCTGGTGTGTGTGGCGGGGTGCGCGTCCGCGGCCGCGCCTTCCGCTCAGCGGGCGGCGCAGGACTTCTACGCCGCCGTGCGGGACCGCCAGGTGGAGCGGGCCTGCGCGCTGCTGGCTCCGGAGGCGGCCGAGAGCCTG
>NZ_JBRIQO010000052.1:0-36593 GCF_052983175.1 Streptosporangium sp. G12
TCCACCTCCGAGGCTCGATCATGTGGCTGAAACTCCTCACTTCAACCACATGATCCGAACCTCGAACAGCTCCTAGGGCACATGGACCTGCTGACCTTCCTTCCGTCCTGATGAGGGGCCTCCGGTGCGGCGAGACCCGCCGCACCGGAGGCTTCGGCTTGAGCCCTGACGAGGCAAGCCGTCAGCGAAGTGGCTGGAGGCGCCCCGGCAATCGAAAGGACATGATGTGAGACGAAGGCTCAGGGCCGTGCCGGCGGCCGGCGCCTTACCCCTGTTGATCGCGGGCCTGCTCCTGGCGGTCCGGCCCGCCGCGGCCGCGTCGCTGACCCAGGTGACCGACTTCGGTAACAACCCGACGAACCTCAACATGTACATCTACGTACCGGACAGGGTCGCGGCACGGCCGGCGATGCTGGTCATGGTCCACTACTGCACGGGCACGGCCAGTGGGGTCTTCAACAGCGTCGGGCGTGACTACGTGACCGCGGCGGACCGGTACGGGTACATCATCGTGGTCCCCGAGGCCACCCGGGAGGGACGCTGCTTCGACGTCTCCACCCCCGCCGCGCTCAGGCGCGACGGCGGCGGTGATTCCACCGGAATCATGTCCATGGCCACGTGGGCCCGGCAGCGCCACAACGTCGACCCCGCCCGCATCGTGGTCAGTGGCTTCTCCTCCGGCGCGATGATGACCAACGTGCTCGCCGCCCAGTACCCGGACGTGTTCACGGCCGCCGCGGCGTTCTCCGGCGTCCCCGCCGGGTGCTTCGCCACCACCAACGGATCGCTGTGGAACAGCCAGTGTTCCGGCGGGAACCTCGTCAAGACCCCGCAGCAGTGGGGCGACCAGGCACGGGCGATGTATCCCGGATACACCGGCCGCTATCCCCGGATGCAGCTGTGGCACGGCAGCACCGACACCACGCTCGCCTATCCCAACTTCGGCGAAGAGATCAAGCAGTGGACCGACCTGCACGGATCGAGCCAGACACCGGCGTTCGCCGACAGCCCTCGATCGGGTGTGACCCGGACCCGGTACGGCGCCACCACGACCCAGGCTCCGGTCGAAGCGTTCAGCTTCGCGGGCCACGGCCACTCCCTGCCGCTGGACGGCATGTTCCCCCACGCCATCACGTTCCTCGGCCTCGACGGCGGCGCGAACCCGTCGCCGTCGCCGTCGCCCACTCCGACGGTGACTCCGACGCCGGGAACGGCGGGTGCGATCCGGGGTGTGGGCTCGGGCAGGTGCCTCGACGTGAGCGGCGTCTCGCAGGCCAACGGCGCCGCGGTACAGCTCTGGGACTGCAACGGCCAGAACAACCAGCAGTGGGCGACGACCGCCGCGAGTGAACTGCGGGTCTACGGCAACAAGTGCCTGGACGTGGCCAACCAGAGCACCGCCAACGGCGCCCTGGTCCAGATCTGGGACTGCAACGGGCAGAACAACCAGAAGTGGCGCCTGAACGCCGACGGCACCATCACCGCCCTCGGCGCGAACAAGTGCCTGGACGTGCCCAACAGCGCCACCGCCAACGGCACCAGACTCGCCATCTGGGACTGCAACGGCGGAAGCAACCAGCGCTGGACCCGAACCTGACCCCACCGAGCGGAACCCGCCTGGGGTGGTCGGCGCCCCGGGCGGGTTCTTCACCTGGTCGATCCGAGCCGATCGACGGGAGCCTCCCGGACCGGTTCGACGCGGAGGGTCGTCGAGGCCGGTCACCGGAGGTGTGGCGGCGTTTCCTGTGGATCGGGTGATGTCGCCGAACACGAAGAGGGCGGGTGCCGGTAACGCTCACCTCCGTCAACCGGGCCGGACAGGGCGTCTGGGGCAGGACGCTCGGCCCGAGTTACTTTGTTAGCGCTCACATAAGTTCATCGAGACCTGTCCTCTGCCCGGCGGGCTTGGTTGTGGGTGGTGCGGCAGAGTAGACACGAAGTGAGGAATGCCTGTCAAGAATCAGGCAGGTCTTGCATTCCGGGCGTTTGCTCGGCGACCAGGTCCCATCTGCTTCCATCAAAGGGCGCTCGCTCTTCCTGGAGGCGCGGTGCGGTGAAACTTTCACCCGTGGCCGTCCCCGCGACGGCCGGGCGGCCATTCGCTCTTTCCTCCCGAGCAGAGCGGCCATCGGCGCACGTGGTGCTCGCCGCGGGCGTCCGGCACGACGGCACCGGGCGCGTCCTGGCGGTGCCGTACCCGCACCACCCGCGTAATCCGCTCGCGGGAGATCAATCGGTCGGCGAGAAGATGCGCTGCTGGATCTCTCTGCGGTAGTCGTCCAGGGTGTTGTCGATGTGTGTCGCCGCGGCCTGGGCCGCCGCTTCCGGGTCTCCGGCGCGGATGGCCTGGTAGATGGCGTCGTGTTCCTCGACGGCCTTGGCCGCGTGCCCGCCCACCGAGCCGCGCAGTCCGATGAGGTTGGACTGGGCCTGCAGCCGGCGGGCCTCTCGCACCGCTATCTGGAGGAACATGTTGTGCGAGGCCGTCGCGATGGCGGTGTGGAAGGCGTCGTCGCCCTCGATGAACAGATCCTCACGTCCGATGTCGAATCCGTAGCGGCACACCTCGGCCGACTTCTCGATGTCTCCCAGCTCCGCCGGGGTGGCACGGCGGGCGGCCAGCCGGCTGGTCTCCATCTCCTGAGCCCGGCGGAACTCGAAGAGCATGTAGACGTGGTCAAGGTCGGTGGGCAGGAAGAAGGACGCCCAACGTCCGGTGCCGAGCATCCCCTCGTCGTCGGCCACGTAGAGACCGCGCCCCTTCTGGGCGCGTACCCGGCCGAGCGCCGAGAGTATCTTCACCGCCTCACGCACGACGGTTCGGCTCGTGCCCAGTTGCCGGGCCAGCTCGTTCTCGGTGGGCATGCGGTCACCGGGCCGCAGGCGCAACCGACTGATCAACTCCAGCACCTGCTCCGCGGCCACCTCGTAGCCCGGCCGGTACACGCCTTCCGCACGCGGAGTATCGACCACGCCGCTCCCTCCCTGCCACCGCCTCCTCAAGGGTACGGCCAACCGAGGCTCGGATCAGCACCAATCCTCGCAACCTACCTGACATAGAGTGCTACACATCTGACGCGGCGCGGAATCCGCGCACCGGCCGAGGGAAAGAGCAAGCCTTCCAACTGCGCTTATGCTCGAAAGAGTTCCCACTCTGACAATGGTCCGCTTGTGAGGAGTCAGAAATAAGTGGGCTTAAGGTCTTGACGCGCCTCAGCGTGAGGAACGTAATTAGTAGCTAAGTCTCCGGGACGCCTCCTGTCGGGGGTCTCCTCCTTGGCTGGACCGCATCTGGAGTGGGGCACTCCGCGGCGGTCGTGCATCGTGACCCGACCGTCTCGACTCACGCAGTCCCTCAGATCACACCCCCCTCGCGGTACCACTCGCCGGACACCGCGACATGTCTGGAGAATCATGTGAGCGATCGGAACCAGCCACGCGGACGCGCCCGACACCGCGGCGACCGGCTGCCGGCGCTGGGCGTGGGACGGCACTATCCGTGCTCGCCGGCCGTGCCACCGCCATGAGGGTGGCTGCGGACGGCCCACGCGGGTCGACGGCGGCGAGCCGGCGGCGCGGTCGGACCTCGCCGGGCGGCTCGCCGCCGAGCCGGACCGGCGGAGGCCACCGGAGGTAAGGACGGACATCGTCGTCCACGACGGTGACGCGAACGGTTCCGTACCACTTCGCACCAGAACGCGGTCGTCCGGCGACATCGGCAAGAACCGGCCAGACGTGGTGTTCGGCGCGGGCACCGACGAAACGGCGTTGAGCCGCCACACCGGCCGGCTGAGACTCCTACCCCCCAATGAAGGAGAACCAAGTGGTTTCCCCATCCAGACATGTCGACGTCCCCATCCCGGGGGGAGTCGCGTGATGTTGAAGCAGAAATCCTTCTTCGGAGCGATCGCGGCCGCGGCGCTTCTCGTCCTGTCCACGGGTCACGCGGCGCTGAGCAACAGCGTCGGCGCGACCACGTCGTCCACGGGCACCGCCGCCCTCGCGCCGACCGCCGGGTGCGGCAAGGCCCCGGCGCTGACAAGCGGCACGCGCACGATCCAGAGCGGCGGCAAGACGCGCTCCTACATCCTGAGGCTCCCCGACAACTACAACAACAACACGCCCTACCGCGTGTTCTTCGGGTTCCACTGGCGGGGCGGCACGATGAACGAGATCGACTCGGGCGGCACCAGCGGGTACCCCTGGTCCTTCTACGGCATGCGGCAGATGTCGAACAACAACGGGATCTTCGTCGCGCCCCAGGGCATCGGCAACGGCTGGGCCAACTCCAACAACGAGGACGTCGTCCTCGTCGACGACCTGAACAGGCTGCTCGACGCCTCCCTGTGCGTCGACACCACGCAGCGCTTCGCCATGGGCTTCAGCTACGGCGGCGGTATGAGCTACTCGCTCGCGTGCAGCAGGGCGACGGTCTTCCGCGCGGTCGCGGTCTACGCCGGCGCGCAGCTCAGCGGGTGCAGCGACGGCTCCCAGCCCATCGCGTACATGGGACTGCACGGCATCAGCGACAACGTCCTCAACATCTCCCAGGGACGGTCGCTGCGTGACAGGTTCGTCCGCAACAACGGCTGCACCCCCCAGAACCCGCCGGAGCCGGGTTCTGGCAGCAGGACGCACATCACCACCACCTACTCGGGGTGCCGTGCCGGGTACCCGGTCGTGTGGGCCGCCTTCGACAACGGTCACATGCCCGGCCCCGTCGACGGGACCTACGCCGAGAGCGGCATCACGACCTGGACCAAGGGCGAGGTGTGGAGGTTCTTCTCGCAGTTCGGGAGCGACCCCAACCCCACGCCGACTCCGACTCCGACGGTGACTCCGACGCCGGGAACGGCGGGGGCGATCCGGGGTGTGGGCTCGGGCAGGTGCCTCGACGTGAGCGGCGTCTCGCAGGCCAACGGCGCCGCGGTACAGCTCTGGGACTGCAACGGCCAGAACAACCAGCAGTGGGCGACGACCGCCGCGAGTGAACTGCGGGTCTACGGCAACAAGTGCCTGGACGTGGCCAACCAGAGCACCGCCAACGGCGCCCTGGTCCAGATCTGGGACTGCAACGGGCAGAACAACCAGAAGTGGCGCCTGAACGCCGACGGCACCATCACCGCCCTCGGCGCGAACAAGTGCCTGGACGTGCCCAACAGCGCCACCGCCAACGGCACCAGACTCGCCATCTGGGACTGCAACGGCGGAAGCAACCAGCGCTGGACCCGGACCTGACCCCTTTTCCTGATCTCTGAGACACCTTCGGGATCCCTCGCCGGGAAAGCATCGTCCCGGCGAGGGATCCCCTTCTGCGGCAGGAGCACTTTCGCATGCCTGACCGCCCGGGGCGCGGCCGTCCGTACGTGGACGGCCGCGCCCCGGGCGGCACGAGGACCGGCGCCGCAGCCGCCGGACCGGCTCCGATGGGACGTTCCGCCGGCCACTCCCCCACCCCCCGACACAAGGAAGTCCCGTGTTTGAATTCTCGTACTCCGCGATGCGGAGACTGATGCTGGCCGGAGCCACCGCGATAGGGCTGACCGCCGCGGCCGCCCTGGTGGCGCCGGTCTCGCCCGCCTCGGCGGCCACCACGACCCTCTACGCCTCCCCTTCCGGTAGCGGCACCACCTGCTCCGCGGCCCAGCCTTGCTCGTTGCCCGCCGCGCAGACCGCGGTGCGGGCGCTCACCGGCGCGATGTCCGGTGACATCGTCGTGGAGCTGGCCGCCGGGACGTACCGCCTCTCCGCGCCGCTCCGGCTGACCGCCGCCGACTCCGGCAACAACGGCTACACCGTCAAGTGGCAGGCCGCCGCGGGTACCCGTCCCGTCATCAGCGGCGCCAGGGCGGTCACCGGCTGGTCGCTCGCCGACTCCGGGAAGAACATCTGGCGGGCCAACGTCGGCGCCGGGGCCGACACCCGGCAGCTGTACGTCAACGGCGCCATCGCCACCCGCGCCCGCACCCAGGTGAACCGGGCGGACTTCACCGCGAACAGCAGCGGCCTCTCCTTCACCAACGGCGCCCTGAGCTATCTGAACAACCTCGCCAACAAGAGCCGGGTCCAGATGGAGAGCGTCAACTCGTTCACGGACCGGTACGTGTCGGTGCAGAACATCACCGGGAACTTCATCACGATGCAGCAGCCCGGCTGGAGCAACAACAACTTCGGGTACGACACCTTCACCAGCCCGCACCGGGCGGGCCCGCTCTACCTGACCAACGCCTACGAGTTCCTCGACGCGCCGGGCGAGTGGTACCTCGACTCCGGGACCGGCGCGCTCTCCTACATCCCGCTCTCCGGGCAGAACATGAGCAGCGTCAGCGTGGAGCTGCCGGTGCTGCAGTCCCTGGTGAACGTCGGGGGAACCTACGACGCGCCCGCGCACCACATCGCGTTCACCGGGATCACGTTCACCGGCACGACCTGGACGGCGCCGAGCGGCAACCAGGGCTACGTGGACCAGCAGACCGGCGTCTACATGGCCGGCAACTGGAGCTGGCCCGCCTTCACCTCCTGCCACAACGGCTGCCCGCAGTTCGAGGCCACCCGGCCGAACTGGTACCAGATGCCCGCCGCCGTGCAGGTGTCCGCCGCCAACAACGTCACCTTCAGCGACTCGCAGTTCTTCAACCTGGGGCAGACGGCCATCGGCATCGGCAACGACGCCAACGGTCACGCCAGCGGTGTCGGCCTGGGCGCGAGCAACATCACCGTCACCCGCTCCGAGATCGCCCGTAACTCGGCCGGCGGCATCGTGGTCGGCGGCGTGCGCGCCGACGCCCACCACCCCGGCGACCAGCGGATGGTCAACCGGAACATCACCGTCAGCAACAACCGCATCCACGACCTCGGCGTGGAGTACCGAGGCATCGTCTCGGTCCTGACCACCTACGTCAGCACCGCCACCGTCACCAACAACGAGGTCTACAACATGCCGTACACCGGCATGTCGATCGGGTACGGCTGGGGCGCCAACGACGCCGGCGGCAGCGAGCACTACGCCGGCCGCGGCCTGTACAACTACCAGCCGCGCTACACCACGGCCACCACCGCGTCCAACAACCGGCTCTCCGGCAACTACGTGCACGACGTCATGCAGCAGATGAACGACGGCGGATGCATCTACACGCTGTCGGCGAACCCGGGCGGGCTGATCAGCGACAACTACTGCCTGCGGACCAACGGCTACTTCGGCGTCTACTTCGACGAGGGCTCCCGGTACTACACCGCCCGCAACAACGTCTTCTCCTCCACCGGCACCTGGGCCACCGCCAACTACTGGTACGCCGAGAACATGGGGAACTTCACCGTCACCGGCAACTGGTCGACCAACGGCAGCACCAACGTGACCAACGGCGACCGCGGCAACGTCGTCAACAACAACGTCACGGTCACCAACGGCAACTGGCCGTCGGGCGCCCAGGCCGTGATGGCGGCCGCCGGACCCCAGGGAACCACCCAGCCCCCGCAGGGTGTGCAGCTCGTCGGCACCCAGTCGAACCGCTGCGTCGACGTCCCGAACTCGACCACCACCAACGGCACCCAGGTGCAGCTGTGGGACTGCGGCACCGGCACCAACCAGCGCTTCACCCAGACCTCGGGCAAGCAGCTGCAGGTGTACGGCAACAAGTGCCTGGACGCCAACGGGCAGGGCACCGCCAACGGCACCCAGGTGATCATCTGGGACTGCAACGGCCAGGCCAACCAGCAGTGGAACGTCAACGCCGACGGCACCGTCACCGGCGTGCAGTCCGGTAAGTGCATGGAGGCGAGCAACTTCGGGACCGGCAACGGGACCAAGGTCCAGCTGTGGTCCTGCACCGGCACGACCAGCCAGAAGTGGACCCTGCGCAGCTGATCCAGCCGTCTCATCCCTTCGCCGGGGCGGTCCACCGCCCCGGCGAAGGCCATCGCCCGGACGCCCCGGCCGCGGAAGGCCGGGGCGAGGGAGGCCGCCCCGGACGAACTCACCGGTCCGGGGCGGCCTGGGGGACGTCGTCGCCGGAACGCGGCGCCGGGCGTCCCCCACCCCGCCGACACCACCGACACGAGGGAAAGCGCCGCATGAGCACGCCAGGCGACATCGACGACCTCCTGCTGCACCTGGAACGCGAAGGACTCGTCCTCCATCTCGGCGTCGGTGACGCCACCGTGTGGTTCGCCGCCGAGTTCCGCGAGCGCATGATCGCCGAACGGCTGGCGATGCTGCCGGACGAGCCCCTGGTGAGCGTCGCCACGGCCGCCGCGGTGCTCAACGTCCCGCACTCCCATGTCATCGCCGAGGTCCGCGCCGCCACCCTGGCCGGCCACGACAGCGGCCGGCAGGTCCGGGTGCGGCGCGAGGCCCTGGTGCGGCGCATCACCAACCTGGGCCTGCCCCACCCGGCTCCCTCCGCCGAGCCCCCGAACCTCCCCGACAGCCCTACGCGGGGAAACACGCGTCCGTAGCCGCCGACCTCACCTGGAGCGCTCCCGTGCCGGCCCCCTCCCACACGCCTTCGCGCGCCCGGGAAGCGTTTCGTCCGCTCTCACGCCTGCCCCATCCGCTGACGCTGGCGGCCGAGTCCGTCGATCTCGAGTTCGACCACGTCGCCCGCGCGCAGGTACGCCTCCGGGCCGATGCCGAGGGCGACCCCGGCGGGGGTGCCGGTGTTCACCACGTCCCCCGGCTCCAGGACCATGAACTGGCTGAGGTACCAGATCACGTGATGAACGCCGAAGATCTGGTTCTTGGTGCTGCCGTTCTGGCGGAGCCGCCCGTTGACCCACAGGCGCAGGCCGAGCGCCTGCGGATCACCTACCTCGTCCGGCGTGACCAGCCACGGGCCCAGCGGGTTGAACGTCTCGCACGACTTGCCCTTGTCCCACTGGCCGCCGCGTTCGTTCTGGAACTCCCGCTCGGAGACGTCGTTCGCGATCGCGTATCCGGCGATCACGCCCGCCGCCTCCTCCGGGGAGGACAGGTAGCGGGCCGTGCCACCGAGGACCACCGCCAGTTCCACCTCGTAGTCGGTCTTCACGCTGCCGCGCGGCACCAGGACCTCGTCCTCGGGGCCGACGACCGTGTTGGACGCCTTCATGAAGACCACCGGCTCGGCGGGGATGGCGGCACCGGTCTCCTCCGCGTGGTCGGAGTAGTTCAGCCCGATACAGATGATCTTCCCTGGCCTGGCCACCGGAGCGCCGATCCGCTCGTACGGCCCGGCCTCGGGCAGGCCGCCCTCGGCGAGGGCGGAACGTACCCGCTCGACGCCTCCCCCGGCGAGGAACGCGCCGTCGATGTCGGCCGTCAGCGCCGACAGGTCCAGCGCCCTGCCGTCGGGTCCCATGACGCAGGGCCGCTCCTGGCCTGGCGAACCCACCCGAAACAGTTTCACGAAACGCCTTCTTCCACTTGGTTCACAGGCATGCCCATCGGGCCGAGCCTGCCGGATTCATCGGATCGAAGTAAAGCCACTGGACGCCGCGTCCCGGTCGAGCGGGATTCGCGTTCAACGCTCCAGGCGCACGGGCTCGTCCGGCCCGCCGCGGCGGACGAGCCAGGCGTCGGTGATGTGCTTGAACATCGCCTCGGCGGCCCCGCCGGGGTCGTGGGCGGCGATGCGCTCGTAGATGCGGCGATGGCCGAGGTTGGACGCCACGCACAGGGCCCGCTGGGGCTGGCCCATGTAGCGGGCGGTGTTGATGACCTGGCTCTCCAGGGCACGCACCACGCCACGGGCGATACGGTTGCCGGACGCCTGCATGATCACGTCGTGGAAGGCGCGGTCGTGATCGGCGTACGTGACGTGGTCGTCCACGAGCTCGTCCATCCGGTCCACCAGCGCGCGCAGCCGGTCGACGGTGTCCTGATCCGCGAGGCGGGCGGCGAAGTTCGCCATGTCGGACTCCAGCACGCGCCGGGTGACGACGAGGTCGTCGAGGATCGCCAGGCTCTCGTCCTCGGCGATGGTCGCCGCGAGGACATGCTCGTCGAGCATGTCCCACATCGTCGGCGGGGTGACGATGGTGCCGCTGCCCTGGCGGACCTGCACCAGCCCCTTCTCCTGAAGGATCTTCACCGCCTCGCGGATGACGGTCCGGCTCACCGAGAAGGCGTCGCAGAGCGCGGGTTCGGCAGGCAGCGGTGAGCCCGGCGGGTGCGCTCCGCGAACGATGCGCTCCACCAGTTCCGCCGTCACCGCCCTGGCGAGGTTGGCCGGCCGTCGCACCCAGGCCGGGGGTGGCGCCACGCTCGGCGGCGATTCCTGCGATGCCGTCATATCTCCTCCGGTGCCGCGGGCGGCGCCACATTTCGACATCAGTATATGTCACGTGTATTGACGTCAGACGTCATACGAATTACGTTTCGCCTCACATCGCGGCCGGGCGAGCCGGCCGTCCTCTGGAGAGTGAACAGCAATGAAGCAGCGAACACTGTGCTCCGCCCTCTTGGTCGCCGGACTGGCCTTAGCCGGCTGCGGAAGCGCCAGCAAGCCCGCGTCGGCGCCGAGCGACTCCGGCAAGGTCACGAAGCTCGTGGTCTGGGACTGGAAATCCGGTGACGCGGCCGCGGCCTCCTACGTCCAGAAGGCGAAGGACGACTTCGCCAAGAAGCACCCCGGCGTCACGGTCGAGTTCGTGGCCCAGCCGTTCGACCAGTACTACACCCTGCTGGGCGCGGCCATCCAGTCCAGCACGGGACCGGACGTCATGCTCTTCAACGGAGGCGGCCAGATCCGCGACCGCGTGGACTCGCTCCTCCCCCTCGACCAGTACGTCGCCGAGGACAAGGAGCGCCTGGCGGGCTGGGACGCGTTCAGCAAGGACGGCAAGATCTACGGCGCGCCGGTGACGTTGCAGGGCCACCCGATCTACTACAACAAGACGCTGTACGAGAAGGCGGGACTCGACCCGGCCAGCCCCGCCACGACGTGGAAGGAGTTCGTCGACGACTGCGGCACCATCAAGCAGAAGACCGGGGCCGACTGCTTCGCGCTCGGCAACAAGGAGGGCGCCGGCATCCAGTTCTTCATGTCGGGCCTCGGCTCGGGCATCCTGACGGCGCAGGAGTACGACGACTGGATCGCCGGGAAGCGCGCCTGGGACTCCCCCAACGTGAAGCAGATCTTCAAGCTGTGGAAGGACGCCGGCGACTCGGGGCTGAACAACAAGGGTGCCAACTCGACCGCGATGTTCAACGACGCCTTCACGGTCTTCAACTCCGGCAAGGCCGCCCACATCATCGGGCTGATGTCGGACATCGGGCACTGGAAGGACTTCAGCGAGTTCCTGGGGAACGACAAGGTCGGCGTCATGTCGTCCCCGGTCGTCACCAGCGGAACCACCCCGAGCCTCGCGTACGACGGCGGCATCGGCTACGCGGTCGCGAAGTGGGCGAAGGACCCGAAGATGGCCGCCGACATGGTGCGGTCGCTGACCACGACCGACGCCCTGACCTCCTTCTACTCCGACGCCGGCGCGATCGCGTCCGACACCACGATCGACGTGTCGCAGGGCCCCGTGGCCGTCGGCACGCTCGTGTCGCAGCTCAAGGAGGGTAAGCCCGCCCTGCACGTCGCGTTGTCCTCGAAGACCCTGGACCTGATGGGAAGGCTTTCCCAGCAGCTCCTGAGTGGATCGGCGACCGTCGACGAGGTGGTGGAGCAGCTGGCCGCCTCGGATCGGGCGAGCTGATCCCGTGCCGATCCGAGATTCGTCACCGTTGGTCCGCCCGGTCGACTCCGGGCGGGCCGGCGGAGAGGCAACGAGGCGACGGGCACGTCCCGGTGACACCGGGCCCGCTTCCCGCCCGGTGTCGCGCACGTGGCGTTCCGACCGCCTCGCACCTTATGTTCTGGTGGCTCCGGCCCTGCTGATCATCGTGGCACTGCGGCTGTGGCCGCTGCTGCTGGGCGTCAACTTCTCCTTCACGGGCGACGGCGAGCGCAACGGGATGATGGTCGGCCTCGACAACTACCTGGAGATGTTCCAGGACGCGACGTTCCAGAGCGCGCTGCGCAACGTCGGGCTGCTGGTGCTGCTGCTTCCCGTGGCGGTGGCCATCCCGGGCCTGCTGGCGACGTTCATCTACCTGCGCGTGCCCGGGCACCGTGTCTTCCGCAGCGTCTACTTCTTCCCGGCCGTGCTCTCGCCGGTGATCGTCGGCGCGATCTTCAACCTGATGCTCGCCTACGACGGCCCGTTGAACACCGTCCTGGCGACGATCGGTCTCGGCCCGGTCGACTGGCTCGGCGATCCGGACGTCGCCATGTTCGCGGTCGTCGGCGTGCACATCTGGGCGACGTTCGGGATGGCCCTGGTGGTGTTCCTCGCCGGATTCGCCACCCTGGACCCCGCGCTCCTGGACGCGGCCCGGGTCGACGGCGCGACGCTCCCCCAGATCATCTGGCACGTGATCATCCCGGGTCTGACCCGCACCATCCAGTTCGTCTTCGTGACCACGATGATCGGGATGCTGACGTCCATGTTCGGCCTGCTGTACGTCATGACCAGCGGTGGGCCTGAGGGGTCCACCTACCTGCCGGAGTACTACGTCTGGATCCAGCAGGGACAGATGAACCGCCCCGCGCTCGCCTCGGCCGCGTCGACGGTCCTCTTCCTCATCATGCTCGTGGTGGGGCTCATGCAGATCAGCGTGCTCCGCCGCGCCGGAAGGGAGGACTGATGTCCGGCAACCGGCTGACCAAGTGGGTACTCGCCGTCCCGATGGCGCTCCTCGCGCTGGCGACGATCTATCCCCTCGTGTTCACCACCAACGTCGCCATGAAGACCCGGCGTGAGTATGTCCTCGACCGCTTCTCGCCGACGACCTCCCTGCAGTGGGACAACATCGTCACCGCGTGGACCAGCGTCGGCATGGCACGATACTTCGTCAACTCGCTCCTCGTGGTGACGATCTCGGTGGTCCTGCTGCTGCTCCTCGGGTCGATGGCGGGCTTCGCGCTGAGCCAGCTGCGGTTTCGCGGCTCCAAGGCGCTTTTCCTGGGCTGTCTCGCGGCCCTGTTCATCCCGTTTCAGGTGATCATGGTGCCGCTCGCCCGGGTGATGGCGGACAGCGGCCTCATCGACACCTACCCGGGACTGATCCTGGCCTACGTCGCGCAGTTCCTCCCTTTCACGATCTTCCTGATGACGAGTTACTACAAGACCGTTCCAGGGGAGATCATCGACGCGGCGAGAATCGACGGGAACACGACGTACGGCGTCTACCGGCGGGTCATGCTGCCGATAGGCACTCCGGCCCTGCTGTCGGTCGGCATCCTCAACGCCCTGTTCTGCTGGAACGACGTGCTCATCTCCCTGCTGATGATGCCCTCGGCCGACCATCGCACCCTCATGGTCGGGGTCACGTCGCTGCGCGGACAGTACTCCGACGACATCCCCACCTTCGCCTCCGGGGTTCTGATCGCCGCCGTACCCGTGCTGATGGTCTATCTCTTTCTCCAACGTCAGATCGCCGACGGCGTCACCGCCGGTTCCACGAAGGGCTGACATGCGTATCTCGGGGTATCGCACTTTGAAGACGGTCCAGGAGTGGGACCGTCCGGTCGGTGACGCCAACGGCGTCTACGCCGACGGGGTCGTTCCGGTGTCGATCATCGTCGTGGACACCGACGAGGGGATCACCGGCGTCGGCGTCGGGCCTCACGTGGAACTGGACAACGTCTTCGCCGCCATCGAGGGTGAGGACCCGCGCGGCGTCACGGCGCTGTACGACCGCATGCTGCGGCAGACCTTCAAGGCGGGCCACGCGGGCGCGGTGTTCGGGACCATCGGCGCGCTCGACACCGCCCTGTGGGACATCAAGGCGAAGGCGGCCGGCGAGCCGCTCTGGCGTCTGCTGGGCGGGCGCGACAGGCGGGTTCCCGCCTACGCCTCGGGCCTGGACATCGGCCTGACCGACGACGAACTCGTCTCGGTGTACGAGGTCTACGCCCGGCACGGCCTGCGGGCGGCCAAGCTCAAGGGCGGCCTCGACATCGAGCGGGACCGGCACCGCCTGACGCTGGTCCGGGAGGTCCTGACCGAGGCCGGGCACGGGAAGCGGCCGGGCCTGATGCTCGACGCGAACGAGGCCTGGTCGCGCAAGCAGGCGATCCGGCACGTCTGCGAGCTCGAGCGCACCCTGGACCTCACCTGGATCGAGGAGCCCGTCCGGCGGTGGGACGCCGAGGGCCTGGCCGTCGTCGGCCGCGGGATCCGCGCGTCGGTCGCCACCGGGGAGAACCTCACCGGGCTCGAGCAGTATCGCCCGCTGCTGGCCGCGGGGGCCGTCGACATCGTCCAGACGGCCGTGGTCTGGGGGATCACCCACTTCCTGCGGGTGTCCGCCCTGGCGCACGCCCACGATCTGCCGGTCAGCCCGGTCGGCAACGTCCCGGTCGGCCTGCTGCACGCCGCGACGTCGGTGCCGAACCACATGGCCAGCGAGCTGCAGGACCTGCGTCCGCCGCTCGGGGTGTCCCTCGACCTTCACATCGAGGACGGCGCGTTCCATCTCGGGGACTCGCCCGGCCTGGGTCTCACGATCGACGAGGACGTCATCAGGGGGCTCACCCGCAGGCCTGGCACCCTGTCGGCCGACGGCCCCGGCGTCCGGCCGGAACAGGCCGGCCGGCGGCTGCTGGCGGTGACCGACAACGGTCACGCCGTACAGCAGCGCCTGCTCGCCCCCCTGGTCATGGACGGTCAGCACCGGACGCCGGGGTGAATCCTCCGTTCGACGCCGACCGTCCATGACGCGTCCCGGACCGGAAGAAGGGAACGCACGTGTGTCCGTCACCCGTGCCGCACAGACGTACATCGGTCGCGACCCGGGCGGAAGCCGTCCGGGCGGGCCACACGATCGTGGTCGCGCCCCCCGGAGCCGGGAACGCCGACGACAGGGGGCCGGGTGGTACGGACCGTCCGCTGGCGACCCTGGAGGAGGCACGGCGACGGGCGCGCGAGGCCGCGGCCGAGGGAACCCGCGACGTCACCGTCCTGCTCCTGGACGGGACCTACCGGCCGGCCTCGCCGCTGCGCCTCGACGCCGCCGACTCCGGCAGGAACGGGCACACCGTGACCTGGAAGGCGGCGCCCGGGGCCACGCCCGTGCTGAGCGGCTCCCAGCCGGTCACCGGCTGGGAGCCCGACGGCGCCACGGGCGTCTACCGCGCCCACGTCGGCACCGGATTCGACAGCCGGCAGCTCTACGTCGACGGGATCCCAGCGCAGCGTGCGCGGATCGAGCTGGCACCCGGCGACATCACGCTGACCCCGACCGGCTTCACCATCGACAACCCGGACCTCGCCTACCTGGCCGGCCTGCCCGACCAGGGGCGCATCGACTTCCAGGCGATGCTGACGTTCACCAACCGGTTCGCGCCGGTGCGGAGCATCTCCGGCTCCACGGTCGTCATGCGGCAGCCGGCCTGGGACAACAACACCTACGGCTACGACACCGTCCAGGCTCCGTTCCGCACGCCGAGGTTCTTCCTGCTCAACTCCAGGAGCTTCCTGGACGAGCCGGGCGAGTGGTATCTGGACCCCGCGGCGGGGACGCTCTACTACAAGCCGCTCCCGGGGCAGGACCTCTCGCGCGCGCGGGTGGAGCTGCCGCGGCTGGAAACACTGCTCCAGGTCGGCGGCACCTACGACGAGCCGGCCCGCGACCTGCGGTTCGAGGGCCTGACCTTCACCGGCACCACGTGGCTGCGCCCCGGCTCGCCCGACGGGTACGCGAACCAGCAGACCGGCGTGTTCGTCAGCGGCGTCCAGCCCCACCGGCCGGCTGACGCGTTCACCTCGTGCTCCATCGGCTGCACGGGATTCGAGGCCTCCCGTGACGGCTGGGAGCAGGCGGCCGCGGCGGTGCAGGTGTCGGCGGCGGACGACATCGCGTTCGTCGGCTGTACCTTCGTCAACCTCGGTTCCGTCGGGCTCGGCATCGGCAACGACGCGGGCGCCCACGCCACCGGCGTGGGACTGGGCGCGCACGGGGTCTCGGTCGTGGGGAGCACGTTCACCGCGAGCTCCGGCGGCGGCATCGTGGTCGGCGGCGTGCGCCCCGACGCGCACCACCCGTCCGACCCTCGCATGGTCAACAGCGACATCGTGCTCAGGGACAACCGCGTCCACGCGACCGCGCTCGAGTACC
The DNA here is from genome assembly GCF_052983175.1 of Streptosporangium sp. G12. Classification (NCBI taxonomy): domain Bacteria; kingdom Bacillati; phylum Actinomycetota; class Actinomycetes; order Streptosporangiales; family Streptosporangiaceae; genus Streptosporangium; species Streptosporangium sp. G12. The sequence goes on from NZ_JBRIQO010000052.1 coordinate 16,148, forward strand.
TGGACCAGGCCGCGATCCTCGCCAGCTATGTCACGCGGCTGACGATCGAGCACAACTACGTCTCCGACATGCCGTACATAGGCATCGGGCTCGGCTACGGCTGGGGCGCCAACGACCCGGGGGGCAGTCCCGACTATCTCGCCCGGGGGCTCTACGACTTCCAGCCCGTCCACGACACGCCGACCACCCTGAGCGACGTCCGCGTCGTGGGCAACCACGTGCGCAACGTCGTGCAGGCGCTGTCCGAGGCGAGCTGCGTCTACGCGCTCTCGGCGATACCCGGCGGCGTCATCGACGAGAACCACTGCGAGAACAGCGGGCAGTTCGGCCTGTACTTCGACGAGGGTTCCCGGTACCTGAGCGTGAGCCGCAACGTGTTCCTCGACACCGCGGGACCGTGGGCGCACGCCAACACCCAGAACGGCAACCACACCGGCGACCTCACGCTGGTCGAGAACTACGTGACCAACCCCGCCATCACCGGCATCGCCCACGGCGACCGCGGCAACGTCGTCCGCGGCACCATCGCCGTCACCGGCGGCAACCTCCCGATCGAGGCCAGCCGGGTGATCTACAACGCGGGCCCCACCGGCCCGTACCGCGGCGCCCCCGACCCGCGGCGTCCCCCGGTCGGCGCCTTCCTCGCGGCCGGTCCGGTCACCGTGAGCGCCGGTGATCCGGCCACCGTCACCACCACGGTGGAGAACCTGGGCGACCACCCGGTCACCGGCCTGACCGTCTCGATCGCCGTCCCCGAGGGCCGGCGGGCCGAACGCGCCGGCAGGCCGGTGAGACGCGTGCTGCCCCCCGGCGCCTCGGACACCGAGACGTGGAGGATCACGGCCCCCGGGTCGTTCACGACCCCGGCCGGTCACGTGCCCGTCAAGGCGACGGTGATCTTCCAGGCCGGCGAGACCGGTTACGTCCTGGACAGGTCGCTGACGCCGGCCCCGCTCGACCCGCCGCGGGGAGGTGGGACGCCGGGTCGATCACCGTCTCCCACGCCGCCGGCGTGACGCGCCGGTCCGGTTTCGGCGGCCTCACCGTGAGCCGGCCCGGGTTCGCCGGACCGTGACCGGCCCGTACGGCCTCCCGGTCACCGGGGCCCCGCGCGGGCGATCCCGGTGCGCGGGGCGTCCCCGGCCGGTCACGGGCGGAGCGGCTCCATGTTCAGGGCTCCGGAGCGGAAGGCCGCCACCTCCACCTGGGCACCGGGGAAGCCGGCCTCGCGTACGGCCGACACCAGGCCCGGCAGGCCGGCGGCCCGGGGCGTCAGGTCGGCGGCCACCTCCACTCGCACCCGGTCGCCGAGATCGCGTACCCGCAGGTCGGTGACCGGCAGGCCGGCTCGGACCAGCAGGCGGCGCACCGCCCGCTCGGCCGTCTCGATCCGGTGCAGCCGGGCCGGCGTCACCTCCACGCCGTAGGCCACCCGGCTGGCCAGGCAGGGCGCGGCAGGCTTGTCCCAGGTGACCAGGTTCCACGCCTTGCCGGCCCGACGTACCTCGGCCTTGGTCAGACCGGCGTCGCGCAGCGGGGCGAGCACCCCGCGCTCGTCGGCGGCCCTGATTCCCGGCCGGAACGGGTCGACGGCGTCGTCGGCGTTGGTGCCGGTGGCGACGTGTGCGACGCCGTGCTCCGCCGCCACCCGGCCGATCACGTCGAGTACCTCCGACTTGCAGAAGTAGCAGCGGTCGCGGCCGTTGGCGCGGTAGGCGGGGTTCGCCATCTCGGCGGTGGCCGGCAGCAGGTGCCGTACGCCGAGGGAGGCCGCGAACCGCCGGGCCGCGTCGAGTTCCTCGGCCGCCAGGCTGTCGGAGACCGCCGTCACCGCCAGCACCCGCCCGGTCCCGAGTGCCCGGACCGCCGCCGCCAGCACCAGCGCGGAGTCGGTTCCGCCGGAGAAGGCGACGGCGAGCGAGGGCAGGGGCGTCAACCGGTCGAGCAGTGCGGTGATCTTGGCGTCGGAGGTCATCCCGGTCTCTCTCACATAGGGGGTCGTTCGCGGGTCAGCCGCAGCGCCCAGGCGGCCGTCTCGCGCAGGGACAGGCCGAGGGCGGCCGAGGCGGCGGCCACGTCGTCGTGTTCGGGCTTGGCCGCGTGGGGTCCGTGCTTGACACGCACGCGATGGCCCGCCAGGTCCACCTCGGTGGTGTGCCGGGGCAGGGCCGTGCGCTCGACCGCGGCCTCGCGCACGCCGAGCGCGCCGGTCTCGACGAAGAGCAGGTCCCGCAGGGCCGGCGCGGAGGGAGGGCGGCACAGCAGGTGCAGCACGTGCGCGGGCCGGCCCTTCTTCATGGTGGCCGGGGTGGCCCAGGCGTCCAGGGCGCCGGCGTCGAGGGCCCGGGCGATCGTGTGGCCGAGCACCTCGCCGGTGACGTCGTCCAGGTTGGTCTCCAGGACGACCAGGGGCTCGGTGCCGGCCTCGCGGGCGGGCTCGGCGATGGTGACGGCGACGACGTTCGGGCGGTCGGGAAGCTCCCGGGTGCCCGCGCCGTAGCCGGTCGCCACCGGGGTCATCGCCGGCGGCGGGGTGTATCGCGCTCCCATGGCGCGCAGCAGCGCCGCCCCCGTGGGGGTCACGGTCTCCCCTGGCAGGTCGCTGCCGGTCACCAGGGCCCCCCGCAGCAGGGCGGCGGTCGCGGGGGCCGGTACGGGCAGCACGCCGTGGCGGGTGGTCACCGTGCCGGTTCCGAGGGGGATCGGGGCGCAGTGCACGGCCGTGACGCCGAGCAGGTGCAGCGCGGCGGCCACGCCGACGATGTCCACGAGGGCGTCGTGGCCGCCCAGCTCGTGCAGGTGCACCCGGCCGGGGTCGGCGCCGTGGATCCCGCCCTCCGCCTCGGCGATCGCCCGCAGCGCGGCGGTGGCGAGGGCGGCGACCGGTTCCGGCCGGGCGGCCCCGGCCATGGAGATCAGCTCGGCCGCCCGCCGCTCGGTCGCCGTGTCGGTGACCACGACCCGTACCCGGGTCACCGCCAGCCCGTGACTGGCCACCCGCCCGGCCGTCAGCTCCCAGCCGGTGAGACCGGTCGATCCCACCGCCGCGCGGATGCCGTCCAGCGGGGCCCCTGCGTCGATGAGCGCCGCCAGCAGCATGTCCCCCGCCAGCCCGGTGAACGGGTTGACCCAGCAGATCACGGCCCTGCCCCCTGCTCCGCCGCCTCCGCGCCCGCCGGGGACGGGGAGGGCGGGGAGGCGCGGCGGGTGGCGGTGTGGGCGAGACGGTGAGCGGCCATGGCGGCGCCGAAGCCGGAGTCGATGTTGACCACGGTGAGGCCGGCGGCGCACGAGGACAGCATCGCCAGCAGGGCGGTGACGCCCTCCAGGGCCGCGCCGTACCCGACGGAGGTGGGCACGGCGATCACCGGCGCCGCCACGAGGCCGCCGACGGCGCTGGCCAGCGCGCCCTCCATGCCCGCCACGACGATCACCGCGTCCGCCGCGCGCAGCCGCCCGGTCTCGGCGAGCAGCCGGTGGATTCCCGCCACTCCCACGTCGCGGACCACGGTGACGTCCAGCCCGAGTGCCCGGGCCACGGCCGCCGCCTCGGCCGCCACCGGCCCGTCGGACGTGCCCGCCGTGACCACCGCGACCGCGAAGGACCCGGTCGTGGCCGGCCGCCACACCAGCAGCCGCGCCACCGGGTCGTGGGATCCGCCCGGCACGGCCGCCAGGACGGGTCCGGCGACCGCCTCCTCGACCCGTGTGGCCAGCACCGGGCCGGTGTTGCGGATGAGCAGGGCGGAGACGATGGCGGCGATCTCCTCGGCGGTCTTGCCCGGCCCGTAGACGACCTCGGGCGTCCCCTGGCGGGCCTCCCGGTCCACGTCGACCCGGGCGAACCCCAGGTCCACCACCGAGCGTTCGCTCATGCCCGGCCGCCGGACAGGTAGGGAATGGTCTGCGGGCCCTCCGGCAGCACGCACACGCGGGCGCCCGGCCCGGCGGCGGCCAGCGCCTCGGTCACCGTGGCCGCGATGTCGTCGGTCTGTTCCAGGTGGGCGGTGGCCAGGTCGGCGTCGCCGAGGTACGAGGTGTGCATCACCACCCGCGCGCCCGCCTGGATACGCGCCTGGATCTGCACCTGCCACTGGTCGGGGACGGTCACCGGCCGGGCGGCGATCGCGTCGAGCAGCGCCCGCGGGGAGGACTCCGAGGCGAGCACCTCACGGTAGGAGCCGTGGTCGGGGAAGCCGTCGCGGCACTCGGCGGCGCAGACGATCACGCCGCCCGGCCGGACCACCTGGAACGCCGCCGACATGCCCTTGACCGCCTGGTAGAGGTTCTGGTCGAGGGGGTAGCCGGAGTTGGTGGTGACCACCACGTCGAAGGGCGCCTCGACCCGTCGCATGGCGACCCGGCGGGCGGCGGCGGTGGCGGCGGCGTGCATGGGCAGGATGTCGCCGCCGAACGCCGCCGCGATGTCCTTGTCCCGGTTGAGGATCACGTCGAGGGCGAAGGTCACCCCGGTGCCCTCGGCGATGGCCCGCACGTCGTCGTGCACGGGGTTGCCCTCGATCACTCCCCAGGTGGCCCGGGGGTCGCCGATGCGCGCGGCGTCGTGCAGGGTGAGCACGGTCTCCAGCGCGGCCAGGCCGGGGGCGACCAGCTTGGGCCCGCCGGAGAAGCCCGCGAAGAAGTGCGGCTCCACGAAACCGGTGGTGATCCGCACGTCGGCCTCGACCCAGGCGGTGTTCAGCCATACCGGTACGTCCTTGCCGAAGCGGCCGAGGTAGGTGAGCGATCCCGGGTCGCGGGCGTCGTGGTTGACGATCCGCACGGAGTCCACGACCGTGTCGCCGAACATCGCGCGCAGCTCGGCCTCGGTGTTGCCGCGATGGGTGCCGGTCGCGACGAGGATGGTCACGTCGTCGAGGTCGATGACGCCGTCGAGCTCGTCGAGGATCGCCGGGATCATCAGGTGCCGCGGCTGGGGGCGGGTGATGTCGCAGGCCGAGATGGCGACGGTCTGGCCGGGCCGTACCCTCTCGCGCAGCGGCGGCCCGGACACCGGGTCGCGCAGAGCCGCCCGCAGCGCGCCCATCTGGTCGGGCGCGGCCGCGTGGTGGACGGGGGTCACCACCGTGGTGGTCTCGTCGGGCAGTTCGACCGTCAGGCCGGTCTCCCCGTAGGCCAAACGGATCTTCATCGTGTCTCCTCACCGCCGAGCTCCGGCCAGAGCCCGTCGGCGATCTTAGTACCGGCCGGGCCCTGATCGCCGACGGCCCCGGCCGGAGGGCCCTCCACGTCCTCGAGCACCGAGCGAAACCACGTCTCGGTCGTGCCGATGTGCACCAGCGCCGCCGCCTGGGCGAGCGTCGCGTCACCGGCGGCCAGGGCGTTGTAGATCGCCTCGTGCTCGGCGATGGTCTTGTGCGAGCTGCCGGTCTCGACCGTGCCGCGCCACACCCGCATCCGCAGGGTGCGGCCGGAGATCCCGTCGAGCAGGGTGGACAGCGTCTCGTTGCCGCTCGCCCGCACCACGGCGCGGTGGAAGGCGGCGTCGTGGTGGTTCAGCTTCTCCACGTCGTCGCTGGCCGCGCGCATCGCGGCCAGGTGCTCGCCGATCTCGGCGAGCTGTCCGGCGGAGATCCGGGACGCGGCCAGCGCGGTCGCCGCGGGTTCCAGCATCCGCCGTACCTGGACGATCTCCAGCAGCGTGTCGTCGCGCAGCAGCTCGACGGCCAGCCCCAGCCCTTCCAGCAGCAACCGCGGTTCCAGGCTGGTCACGTAGGTGCCGTCGCCCCGCCGTACGTCGAGCACCCGGGCCACGACCAGCGCCTTGACCGCCTCGCGCAACCCGTTGCGGGAGACGCCGAGCTGGGCGGCGAGCTGGTGCTCCGGGGGCAGCCGCGCCCCGGGAGGAAGATCACCCGACTGGACGAGTGCCCGGATGCGGGAGATCGCCTCGTCGGTCAGGGACATGGGCACGGCCTCCGGTCGTGGAGTCGCTCGATCGGTGCGCTGGTCACCGCGGGAACATAACAGACATCCCATGTTCGCGTGAAAGGGCGATCCACCGCAAGGCAAACATGGACCGCACATGCGCGACAGGGCCTGAAATATTCAGCCAATTCCTCATATTTACGGTATTTCGCCAGAAGGTCTAGACACATCACACCGGGAGGATTACAAAGACATCCCATGTCCATGTGGTGAAGATCCCTTCACCTTCCGGAAACATCAGCTGGAGGTAGACCTTCGTGCGCACGTATCGCCAGAGCGGGTCACCGTGACGGAGCTGATCACCGCGGTCGAGGCCCATGACATCCGGTTCCCCACCTCTCGATACCTCGACGGTTCCGACGCCATGAACCCCGAGCCCGACTACTCCGCCGCCTACGTGATCGTGCGGACCGACGGCGGGCAGGAAGGGCACGCGCTCGCCTTCACCGTCGGGCGCGGCAACGAGATCGCCGTCGCCGCCGTGGAGTCGCTGGCGCCGCTGGTCACCGGACGGCCGGTGGCCGAGGTGCTCGGCGATCTCGGCGGGGTGTCGCGCCGGCTCACCGGCGACAGCCAGCTGCGCTGGCTCGGCCCGGAGAAGGGCGTCATCCACATGGCGGCGGGAGCCGTGCTCAACGCCCTGTGGGACCTTCGCGCGCGCAGGGCGGGCAAGCCGCTGTGGCGGCTGCTGTCGGAGCTGTCGCCGGAGGAGATCGTCGACGTCGTCGACTTCCGCTACCTGGAGGACGCGCTCACCCGGGAGGAGGCGCTGACCATCCTGCGCGGCGCCGAGCCGGGCCGCGCCGGGCGCCGGGCGCGCCTGCTCGCCGAGGGCTACCCGGCCTACACCACCACCCCCGGCTGGCTCGGTTACACCGACGACAAGCTGGTCCGGCTGGCCAAGGAGGCGGTCGCCGACGGGTTCCGCCTCATCAAGCTGAAGGTCGGCGCCGATCCGGCCGAGGACGCACGGCGCGTGCGGCTGGCCCGCGAGGCGGTCGGCCCCGACGTGCGCATCGCCGTGGACGCCAACCAGGCGTGGAACGTCGGCCAGGCGATCGATCGCCTGGCCCCGCTCGCCGAGTTCGACCTGTACTGGATCGAGGAGCCCACCTCCCCCGACGACGTGCTCGGCCACGCCGCCATCCGGGAGCGGGTCGCGCCCATCAAGGTCGCCACCGGCGAGCACGCCCACAACCGGGTGATGTTCAAGCAGTTCCTGCAGGCGGGCGCGATCGACATCCTGCAGCTCGACGCGGCCAGGGTCGCCGGGGTCAACGAGAACATCGCCATCCTGCTGCTGGCCGCCAAGTTCGGGGTGCCGGTGTGCCCGCACGCGGGCGGCGTCGGCCTGTGCGAGATGGTCCAGCACCTGGCGATGTTCGACTACGTGGCCGTCAGCGGCACCACCGAGGACCGCGTCATCGAGTACATCGACCACCTGCACGAGCACTTCACCGACCCGGTGGTGATCAGGGACGGCCGGTACGTCGCTCCCCTCGAACCGGGCGGAGGCGGCGAGATGCACCCGGCCTCGCGCGCCGAGTACTCCTACCCGCACGGTCCCCGGTGGGCCGCCGGCACCAGCACCGACACAGGCGCCGACACGGTCCTCGCCGCGGGAGAGGTGGGGTGATGGGCACCTTCGACGGGCTCACGGCCGTCGTCACCGGTGGCGCCTCCGGCATCGGCCTGGCCACCGCCACCCTGCTGGCCGAGCGCGGGGCCCGCGTGGCCTGTCTCGACCTGTCCCCCGGCGTGCCCGAGCCCCTGCTCGGGCTGCGGGCCGACGTGGCCGACGACGCGTCGGTGCGGACCGCCGTGGCCGAGGCCGCGGACCGGCTCGGCGGCATCGACATCCTGGTGAACAACGCGGGAATCGGAGCCCAGGGCGGGATCGAGGACAACGACGACGACGAATGGCGCCGGGTCTTCGACGTCAACGTGTTCGGCATGGTCCGGGTGGCCAGGGCGGCGCTGCCGTACCTGCGGGCGTCACGGGCCGCGGCGATCGTGAACACCTGCTCCATCGCGGCGACCGCCGGGCTGCCCAGCCGGGTCCTGTACTCCTCCACCAAGGGCGCGGTGCTGGCCATGACCCGGGCCATGGCGGCCGACCTGGTCACGGAGGGCATCCGCGTCAACTGCGTCAACCCCGGCACCGCCGACACCCCGTGGGTGAACCGGCTGCTGGAGGCCGCCACCGATCCCGAACAGGAACGCCGGGCGCTCACCGCCCGTCAGCCGATGGGCCGTCTGGTCTCGGCGGACGAGGTGGCCGAGGCCGTCGCGTACCTGGCGAGCCCTCTCGCCGCCTCGACCACCGGTACCGATCTGGCCGTGGACGGCGGCATGCACGGACTGCGGCTGCGGCCCAGCACAGGAAAGGAACGACCATGAGAAGAGGACTCGCCCTGGGAACGGCCGTCGCCCTGGCGGCCGGGCTGACCGGCGCGTGCGGGGGCGACGGCGACACGGGCACCGGCACAGCCGCCCCGGGAGCCGCCAAGCCGGTCGTCGGGGTGGACTACCCCCGCTCCGACACCGACTTCTGGAACTCCTTCATCAAGTACGTCCCCCAGTTCGGCACCGAGAACGGCCTGGAGCTGAAGACCTCCAACTCCCAGAACGACATCTCCAAGCTCACCGCCAACGTGCAGAGTCTCGTCAGCCAGGGCGTCAAGGGCCTCGTGCTGGCGCCGCAGGACACCGCCGCCGTAGCCCCCACCCTCCAGCAGCTCACCGCCAAGAAGATCCCCGTCGTCATGGTCGACACCCGCCCCGAGCAGGGCGACGCCTACATGGTGGTACGCGCCGACAACCGGGCCTACGGGGAGAAGGCGTGCAAGTTCCTCGGCGAGAAGCTGTCCGGCAAGGGCAAGGTCATCATGCTCCAGGGCGACCTGGCCTCCATCAACGGCCGCGACCGCACCGAGGCGTTCAACGAGTGCATGAAGGCCGACTACCCCGGCATCACGGTGTTCGGCGAGGCCACCAACTGGGACGGCGCCGTCGCGTCGCAGAAACTCCAGACGCAGCTCACCGCCCACCCCGACATCAAGGGCGTCTACATGCAGTCGAGTTTCGCCCTGTCGGGCACCCTCCAGCTGCTCAAGCAGCGCGGGCTGCTGGTCCCTCCGACCGACCCCAAGCACGTCTTCGTCGTCTCCAACGACGGCATCCCCCAGGAGCTGAAGGAGATCGCCGCCGGCAACATCGACGCCACCGTCTCGCAGCCGGCCGACCAGTACGCCAAGTACGCGCTGGAGTACACCAAGGCCGCCATCGAGGGGAAGACGTTCAAGCCCGGCGCGACCGACCACGACAGCACCATCATCCAGGTGCGTCCGGGCCTGCTGGAGGACCAGCTCTCCGCGCCCCTGGTCACCGCCGACGGCGGCACCTACGGCGGCGTCCCGAGCGTCAAGTCGGACGACTCCTCGCTGTGGGGCAACAACCTTGGCGGCTGACCCGGCGCCCACCCCTCTCGTCGAGGCGGTGGGCGTCACCAAGAAATACGGCGAGACCGTCGCGCTGGACCGCGCCGGAATCCAGATCATGCCCGGCCGGACCCACGCCCTGGTCGGCCGCAACGGGGCCGGGAAGTCCACCCTGGTCTCGATCCTCACCGGCCTCCAGCCCCCCGACGAGGGCGAGGTGCGGTTCGGCGGCGAACCCGCCCCGCGTCTCGCCGACCGCGACGCCTGGCGGCGGCGGGTGGCCTGCGTCTACCAGAAGTCCACGATCATCCCCGAGCTGACCGTGGCGGAGAACCTCTACCTGCACCGCCACGACCTGAACCGGTTCGGGCTGGTCCGCTGGGGCGCGCTGCGGCACAAGGCGGCCACGTTGCTCGCCACCTGGTCGGTGGACGTCGACGTACGCCTGCCGGCCGGCGAGCTGGACGTCGAGCAGCGGCAGTTCGTGGAGATCGCCCGTGCGCTGTCCTTCGGCGCCCGGTTCATCATCCTCGACGAACCGACCGCCCAGCTCGACGCCGCCGCCATCGCCCGGCTGTTCACCCGCATCCGCGCCCTGCAGGAACAGGGGGTGACCTTCCTGTTCATCAGCCACCACCTGCAGGAGATCTACGAGATCTGCGACACGGTCACGGTCTTCCGCGACGCCCGGCACATCCTGACCACCCCGGTGGCCGACCTGACGCACGCCGAGCTGGTGGCGGCGATGACGGGAGAGGCCACCGGCCTGGCCTCCGCGTTCTCCCGGGCGTCCGTGCCCGCCGACGCCGGCGTGGTGCTCGGCGTGCGCGACCTGTCGTACGGCGACGCCTACCGGGAGATCGACTTCGACGTCCGGGCCGGCGAGATCGTCGGCCTGGCGGGCGCGGCCGCCAGCGGCCGGACCGAACTGGCCGAGACCGTCGCCGGGCTGCGCGCGGCCGATTCGGGCGCGATCGAGGTCGGCGGCCGCCGCCCCCGCCCCGGCAGCGTGCCCGACGCGCTCGCCGCGGGTGTCGGCTTCGTCCCCCGCGACCGGCATCACCAGGGGTTCGTCTCGATGATGTCGATCGCCGACAACGCCACCATGACCGTTCCCGAACGGCTCGGCGAGGCCGGCCTGATCAACGGCCGCCGGCGTGACCGGCTGGCCAATACCCTGATCACCAAACTGGCGATCAAGACCCCCGGCCCCGGCCTGCCCGTGATGGGCCTGTCCGGCGGCAACCAGCAGAAGGTCGTCATGGCCAGGGCGCTGGCCTCCGACCCCCGGCTGCTCGTGCTGATCACCCCCACCGCCGGGGTGGACGTGAGGTCCAAGGAGTTCCTGCTCGGCAAGGTCGAGGAGACGGCCGCGAAAGGGAGCGGCGTGTTGATCGCCTCCGACGAACTCGACGACCTGCGGCTGTGCGACCGGCTGCTGGTGATGTTCCAGGGCCGTCTCGTCGCGGAGATGGCCGCCGGATGGCACGACCACGACGTGGTGGCGGCCATGGAAGGAGTCCGGCTCGATGCCCTCGACGCCTGAGAAGACCCGTACGCCCGCCCCGGAGAGCGACGCCCCCCGGCAGGAACGGCCACGGGTGCGGCTCGCCCGGCTGCGCGACCTCGCGCTGATCCCCGCGATCATCGTGATCGCCGTCGTCGGCCAGATCGTCCACCCGATCTTCCTGCAGGGTGACAACCTGATCAACATCCTGCAGACCATGTCGGAGATCTCGCTGCTGGTCATGGCGCAGACGCTCGTCCTGGTCGCCGGCAAGATGGACCTCTCTCTGGAGTCGACGTTCGGCCTCGCGCCGGGCGTGGCCGCCTGGCTGACCGTCGCCGTCGGCTCGGGCGCCGGGCTGGGCGTGCTGTCGGGCGTCTGGGCGATCCCGGTCACCCTGGCCGTCGGCGCGCTGATCGGCGCGATCAACGCGCTGTTGATCGTGCGGTTCGGTCTCAACGGCTTCATCGTCACCCTCGGCATGCTGATCGTGCTGCGCGGCCTGCTCACCGGCATCTCCGGCGGCCAGACCTTCTTCAACCTGCCGCCGTCGATGCTCTACCTCGGCTCGGCCCTGTGGCTCGGCGTGCCCACCTCGATCTGGCTGTGCCTGCTGCTGTTCGCCGCCGGCATCGTGCTGCTCGGCTTCACCCGCTACGGCCGCGCCCTGTACGCCATCGGCGGCAACGTGGACGCCGCCAGGGCCGCCGGCATCCGCACCGGCCGGGTGCTGTGGACCGCCCTGGTGGGCGCCAGCCTGCTCGCCGCCCTCGGAGGCCTGCTGCTGTCGGGACGCCTCGCCTCGGTGGCCGCCGCCCAGGGCGACGGCGCCATCTTCACCGTGTTCGCCGCGGCCGTCATCGGGGGCGTCAGCCTCAACGGCGGCAAGGGCACCATGTTCGGCGCGTTCACCGGCATCCTGCTCCTCTACATGATCCAGAACGTCCTCACCCTGGCCGGCGTGCCCGCCCAGTGGATCCAGGCCCTCAACGGCGCCATCATCCTCATCGCCCTCATCCTGTCCCGTCTCACCGGAGGCAAAGTCCAGGAGTAACCCGCCTCAGGCACCCCTCCCGTTCCTCCGCCATGGCATTTCCAACCGCCACACCCCCTACCGATTGGAACGACATGTCCGACGAGAACCACCTGTCACGCCGGCGACTGATGCAGATCGGAGCAGCCGGAGCCGGCTCCATGCTGTTACCCCTGCAGTGGACGGCGGCCGCCAGAGCCGCCTCGGCGCCCCCCGCGGCGGTGACCGCCGCAGGCGATCTGGCGCTGTGGTACGACGAGAGTGCCGGCACCGACTGGCTGCGCGCTCTCCCGATCGGCAACGGCCGCCTGGGCGCCATGGTGTTCGGCAACGTCGACATCGAGCGGCTGCAGCTGAACGAGGACACCGTCTGGGCCGGCGGCCCCTACGACCAGAGCAACACCCGGGGCGCGGGGGCGCTCGGGCAGATCCGGCAGCTGGTCTTCCAGAACCAGTGGAGCCAGGCCCAGACCCTGATCGACCAGAACATGCTCGGCAGCCCCGCGGGCCAGCTGGCCTACCAGACCGTCGGCAACCTGCGACTCAACTTCGGCAACACCTCCGGGGTCTCGGAGTACAACCGCTACCTGGACCTGACCACGGCCACCACGACGGTGTCGTACCTGAAGAACGGCGTGCGCTACCAGCGCGAGACGTTCGCGAGCGCGCCGGATCAGGTGATCGTCATGCGCCTGACCGCCGACAGGGGCGGCTCGATCACGTTCTCCGCGACGTTCGACAGCCCCCAGCAGACGACGCGATCCAGCCCGGACGGCACGACCGTGGCGCTCAACGGCGTCTCGGGCAACATGGAGGGCAAGACCGGCGCGGTCCGGTTCCAGGGCCTGGCCAAGGCCGTCATCGAGGGCGGCACCGTCAGCAGCTCCAACGGCACCCTGCAGGTGACGGCCGCGAACAGCGTGACGGTGCTGATCTCGATCGGCTCCAGCTACCGCAACTTCCGCGACGTCAGCGGCGACTACCAGGGCATCGCGCGGCAGCATCTCAACGCCGCCGCCGCCAGGACCTTCGCCGACCTGCGCGCCCGGCACGTCGCCGACTACCAGCGGCTGTTCGGGCGCACGACGCTCGATCTCGGCCGCACCTCGGCGGCCGACCAGCCGACCGACGTGCGGATCGCGCAGCACAACAGCGTCAACGACCCGCAGTTCTCGGTGCTGCTGTTCCAGTTCGGCCGCTACCTGCTGATCTCCTCCTCCCGGCCCGGCACCCAGCCGGCCAACCTGCAGGGCATCTGGAACGACTCGCTGGCGCCGTCCTGGGACTCGAAGTACACCATCAACGCCAACCTGCCGATGAACTACTGGCCGGCCGACACGACGAACCTGTCGGAGTGCTTCGAGCCGGTGTTCGCGATGATCAACGATCTGACGGTCACCGGCGCCCGTACGGCCCAGGTCCAGTACAACGCGGGCGGCTGGGTGGCCCACCACAACACCGACGCCTGGCGGGCCACCTCCGTCGTCGACGGCGCGTTCTGGGGCATGTGGCAGACCGGCGGCGCGTGGCTGGCCACCCTGATCTGGGAGCACTACACCTTCACCGGCGACCTCGCGTTCCTCCAGCAGTACTACCCCGCGATGAAGGGCGCCGCGCAGTTCTTCCTCGACACCCTCGTGCAGGAACCGAGCCTCGGGTTCCTGGTCACGAACCCGTCGAACTCCCCGGAGCTGGCCCACCACAGCGGCGTCAGCGTCTGCGCCGGCCCCACGATGGACAACCAGATCCTGCGCGACCTGTTCAACGGCTGCGCCAAGGCCTCCCAGGCGCTCGGCGTCGACTCCGACTTCCGAACCCGGGTCCTGTCCGCCCGGGACCGGCTCCCTCCGATGAAGACCGGCTCGCGCGGCAACATCCAGGAGTGGCTGTACGACTGGATCGAGACCGAGCCCGCCCACCGGCACGTCTCCCACCTCTACGGCCTGCACCCCAGCAACCAGATCACCAAGCGCGGCACCCCGGCGCTGTACACCGCCGCGCGGCGCACCCTCGAACTGCGCGGCGACGACGGGACCGGCTGGTCACTCGCCTGGAAGATCAACTACTGGGCGCGGATGGAGGAGGGCGCCCGCGCGCACACCCTCATCCGTCTCCTGGTGACGACGGCCCGGCTCGCGCCGAACATGTTCGACCTGCACCCGCCGTTCCAGATCGACGGCAACTTCGGCGCCACCTCCGGCATCGCGGAGATGCTCCTGCAGAGCCACAACGGCGAGCTGCACGTGCTCCCGGCGCTGCCGTCCGCCTGGCCTGCCGGGAAGGTGCAGGGCCTGCGGGGGCGCGGCGGCTACACCGTGGACACGACGTGGAGCTCCGGCACGGCCACCGAGATCCTCGTCAAGTTCGACCGCGACGGGACCGTCAACGTCCGCAACCGGATCTTCACCGGCACCTACCAGGTGGTCGACACCGGCAGCGGCGCCGCCGTCACCGTCACCAAGCCCGAGTCCGACGTCATCGCGCTGACCGGTCAGGCGGGCCACACGTACCGCCTGACCGGAACCGGCACACCGCAGCAGCCCACCTATGCGCGGATCACCAACGGGACCACCGGCCTGGCCCTGGACAGCGGCGGCAACGTCGCCTCCGGGTCGAACCTCAAGCAGTGGAACAGCAACGACGGCAGCACCAACCTGCATTGGCAGCTCGTCGATCTGGGCGGCGGCTGGTACCGCATCGTCAACCGCACCAACGGCATGGTCATCGACAGCTGGGGCAACACCGCCAACGGCGCCGTCGCCCGGCAGGCGGCCTGGAACGGCAGCAACAACCAGCAGTGGCGCCTCAACAGCGTGGGCAACGGCCGCAACCAGATCATCAACCGCGGCACCGGCACGGCCCTGGACGGCATGGGCAACAGCACCGCCGGTTCCACCGTGGCCATGTGGACTCCGAACAGCAGCACCAACAACCAGTGGACCATCACGGGCGTATGACGGTCGGCGACCTGTCGCGGACCTGATCCACATGTGCTTCGCCGCCTCCGGCCACCGGTCGCGGCGAAGCACATCCCGGAGCCTTCGCCCTCTCAAGGATCCGGAGTCCGTACGAACCCTGGAGCGACATCCACCCGCGGCGAGGCACGGACCGGCCAGGTCATGGCGAGCGACTCTCCTTCGAGAACAGAGAATCGCCTGCCGGCGCGAAGACCGGAAGGCGATGAAGATCGTTTCAACGTCGTTGTTTGCGCTAACATCGTCGCGATCAACGCTAGGTTCGCGTCACGGCGGTGTCAATCCGTTCACGTGCCAGAAACTTACGCAAGATCAAAAAAAGTTTTCGGCTCCCCCGAAAGCCACCGCGCGGTCGCGGACGACGGGCTCCGCGATCGACTCGCCCCGTCTCCACCGGAGCGGTTTTCCGGACCACGCCGATCGCCACGGCGGCCGTCGTGCTGTCCGTCTCGATCGGCGGCCGACGCCGAGCCGGTGACGGAGACCCCTCGACGGAGGCATATCGCGAGCGTACCGGGATGCCGCGCGTTCTCCGATCATGACCGTTCTCGCCGCTCCCGACCGTCACGGGCCCTTCACCTCGCGTGGCGGACCGATCGCCGGTCCGACGGGTCCGGGAGTCGATCGGGAGGAAGGCCACCGCATCTGACAGCCTGGCTATGAACATTCGTTGGATTCGGCCCGAAGTTTATGGTTGCCAAGTCGTAACTTCTGTGAAACTTTCACTTGCGCAGGCGCCGTTAGGTGATCTCCCTCCGGACGAACGTCCAGGCAGGGGAGCGTGCCGAGGGCAATGCGCAGGTCAGCGAGGACCGCGACTCGTTGACTCCGGCCGGTCAGTCGGATGTACTCCGCGACATCACCCCCCTGAGGAGCAAGCCATGAAGATCTCGAACCTCGAATGTTAGCGGTAACAACTTCTGGCGGCCGCGACCTGGCCTCCGGCCGGCCCAGAAGCATCGGACGCACCTCCCCTCACCGGGCCGCGGGGCCCGCCGGCGGGAAGCGGTCGTCGTTCCGCTCCCACGGCCTTACGGCCCCCCGGCCGCCGCGCCGGGGCCACGTACCGCGCGTCGGCCCGATCAGTGCCCCGTCGAGCGCCGCGGACCGGCAGTGCGCCACCTTCCGGGCAGCTTCATGATCGTCATGTTAACGCTAACAAATTCTTGAAGGGAGAACCATGCGCCCTATCAGGCGAAATCGCCTGCGCGTGTTGATCGCAGCCATGGCGGCGTTCGTGCTCACCGGCGCCCTGCTCACCGTGGCCACCTCCTCCGCCACCGCGGCGACCGTCGACACCAACGCCTGGTACGTCCTGGTCAACCGCACCAGCGGCAAGGCCCTGGACGTCTACAACCTGGCCACCAACGACGGCGCCCGTATCACCCAGTGGACGCGCAACAACGGCAACCAGCAGCAGTGGCAGTTCGTCGACTCCGGCGGCGGCTACTACCGCGTCAAGTCCCGCCACTCGGGCAAGGTCCTGGACGTCAGCGGCTTCTCCACCGCCAACGGCGGCGCCGTCGTGCAGTGGAGCGACCTCAACGGCACCAACCAGCAGTGGCGCCTCGCCGACTCCGACGGCGGTCACGTCCGCCTGATCAACCGCAACAGCAACAAGGCCCTGGAGGTCCAGGGCGCCTCCACCGCCGACGGCGCCAACATCGTCCAGTACGACGACTGGGGCGGCAACAACCAGCAGTGGCAGTTCGTCAAGATGGGCGGAACGGACCCGACGCCCAGCCCGACCCCGACGCCGGGTCCGGGCGGTAACTACACCAACCCGGTGGTCTGGCAGGACTTCGCCGACGGCGACATCATCCGGGTCGGCGACGCCTACTACTACTCGGCGTCGACGATGCACTACTCGCCCGGCGCGCCGATCCTGCGCTCCTACAACCTGGTCGACTGGGAGTACGCGGGCCACTCGGTCCCGCGCCTGGACTTCGAGTCCAACGCCTACGACCTCAACGGCGGCCGGGCCTACGTGAAGGGCATCTGGGCCTCGACGCTCAACTACCGGCCGAGCAACAGCACGTACTACTGGATGGGCTGCACCGAGTTCAACCGCACCTACGTCTACACCGCGTCGGCGGTCGACGGCACCTGGACCAAGCGCTCCCGGATCAACAACTGCTACTACGACGCCGGCCTGCTCATCGACGACAACGACACCATGTACGTCGCCTACGGCAACGGCACGATCAGCGTCGCCCAGCTCTCGGCCGACGGCCTCAGCCAGGTGCGCGCCCAGCAGGTGTTCCAGACCCCCTCCAGCGTCGGCACCCTTGAGGGCGCCCGCTTCTACAAGCGCAACGGCTACTACTACATCTGGCTGACCCGCCCGGCCAACGGCCAGTACGTGCTGCGCTCCAGCAGCCCGTTCGGCCCGTACGAGATGCGCCAGGTCCTGCTGAACATGCCCGGCCCGATCTCCGGCGGCGGCGTGCCGCACCAGGGCGGCCTGGTCCAGACGCAGAACGGCGCCTGGTACTACATGTCGTTCGTCGACGCCTACCCCGGCGGCCGGATGCCGGCTCTGGCACCGATCAACTGGAGCGCCGACGGCTGGCCGACCGTCCAGACGGTCAACGGCGGCTGGGGCGTCAACTACCCGAAGCCGAACATCCAGACCTCCAAGACCGTGGCCTCGATGATCGGTCCGGACACCTTCACCTCGGCCAGTCTCGGCCACCGGTGGGAGTGGAACCACAACCCCGACACCAGCCGCTTCTCCACCGGCAACGGCCTGCGCCTGCAGACCGCGACCGTCACCAACGACCTCTACAACGCCCGCAACACCCTGACCCACCGCATCCAGGGCCCGTCGTCGACCGCGACGATCGAGCTCGACTACTCGCAGATGGCCAACGGCGACCGTTCCGGGCTGGCGATGCTGCGAGATCAGTCGGCGTGGATCGGCGTCAAACGCGACAACGGCGTCAACCGGGTCGTGATGACCAACGGCCTGACCATGAACAGCAGCTGGGCCACCACGGGCACCGGCACCGAGGCGGCGAGCGCGAACATCTCGGGCGGCAAGATCTGGTTGCGGGTGAACGCCGACATCCGGCCGGGATCCGGCAGACAGGCCCGGTTCTCCTACAGCACCGACGGTGTGAACTTCACCGCGCTCGGACCGGCCTTCACGTTGAACAACGCCTGGCAGTTCTTCATGGGCTACCGCTTCGGCATCTTCAACTACGCCTCCCAGTCACTGGGCGGAGCGGTGACCGTGAACCGGTTCGACCTCACCACACCGTAAAACCGAAGGGATTACGCGATGAACCCCCCAAATCGCTCATCTCGTCCTTCCGGGCGCACCCGGCTACGGAGATTCCTGTCCATCCTGAGCGCCGGCGTGGTCGCCATCGGCGTGTCGGCGGCGATCTCCGCTCCGGCGGACGCCGCCTCCACGCTGGGCGCGTCGGCGGCCGAGAGAGGCGGCCGCTACTTCGGCGCCGCCGTCGCCGCCGGCCGGCTCGGTGACTCCACCTACGTCAACATCCTGAACCGCGAGTTCAACTCGGTGACCGCCGAGAACGAGATGAAGTGGAGCTCCACCGAGCCCCAGCGCGGCAGCTTCAACTACACCAGCGCCAACCGGATCGTGAACCACGCCCTGGGACAGGGCATGAAGATCCGCGGTCACGCCCTGCTCTGGCACCAGCAGCAGCCCGGCTGGGCCCAGGGCCTGTCCGGTTCCGACCTGCGCAACGCCGCCATCAACCACGTCACCCAGGTCGCCACCTACTTCCGCGGCAAGATCGATTCCTGGGACGTCGTGAACGAGGCGTTCGCCGACGGCGGCTCCGGCGGGCGGCGCGACTCCAACCTGCAGCGCACCGGCAACGACTGGATCGAGGCGGCCTTCCGGGCCGCCGACGCCGCCGACCCGGGTGCCAAGCTCTGCTACAACGACTACAACACCGACGGGATCAACGCCAAGAGCACCGGCATCTACAACATGGTGCGCGACTTCAAGGCGCGCGGCGTGCCGATCGACTGCGTCGGCTTCCAGTCCCACCTGGGCGGCTCCCTCTCCGGTGACTACCAGGCCAACCTCCAGCGCTTCGCCGACCTCGGCGTCGACGTCCAGATCACCGAGCTCGACGTGGCCCAGGGGCCCAACCAGGCCAACATCTACGCCGCGGTGACCCGGGCGTGCCTGGCGGTGTCCCGGTGCAACGGCATCACCGTCTGGGGCATCCGCGACAGCGACTCCTGGCGCACCGGGGAGAACCCGCTGCTGTTCGACTCCTCGGGCAACAAGAAGGCCGCCTACACCAGCACGCTCAACGCCCTCAACGGCGGTTCCACCAACCCGACACCGACCCCGACGCCGACCTCCGGCGGGCCGATCGACACCAATGCCTGGTACGTGCTGGTCAACCGGACCAGCGGCAAGGCCCTGGACGTCTACAACCAGTCGACGGCCGACGGCGGACGCATCACCCAGTGGACCCGCACCAACGGCAACAACCAGCAGTGGCAGTTCGTCGACTCCGGCGGCGGCTACTACCGCGTCAAGTCCCGCCACTCCGGCAAGGTCCTGGACGTCAGCGGCTTCTCCACCGCCAACGGCGGCGCCGTCGTGCAGTGGTCCGACCTCAACGGCACCAACCAGCAGTGGCGCCTGGCCGACTCGTCTGGCGGTTACGTCCGCCTGATCAACCGCAACAGCAACAAGGCCCTGGAGGTCCAGGGCGCCTCCACCGCCGACGGCGCCAACATCGTCCAGTACGACGACTGGGGCGGCAACAACCAGCAGTGGCAGCTCTCCCGTGTCAGTTGAGTCGTTCTCGAACAAGGAGCACATCGTGGAAATCACGCACGCCCGGCGCCCGCGCCGAAATATGGTGGCGGTCATCGCGACCGTGACCACCCTCCTGGCCGGTCTCCTGGTCGCGCTGGGCTCGACGAACGCCGCGAACGCGGCGACCGTCGACACCAATGCCTGGTACGTCCTGGTCAACCGCACCAGCGGCAAGGCCCTGGACGTCTACAACCTGGCCACCAACGACGGCGCCCGCATCACCCAGTGGACGCGTAACAACGGCAACCAGCAGCAGTGGCAGTTCGTCGACTCCGGCGGCGGCTACTACCGCGTCAAGTCCCGCCACTCCGGCAAGGTCCTGGACGTCAGCGGCTTCTCCACCGCCAACGGCGGCGCCGTCGTGCAGTGGTCCGACCTCAACGGCACCAACCAGCAGTGGCGCCTGGCCGACTCGTCTGGCGGTTACGTCCGCCTGATCAACCGCAACAGCAACAAGGCCCTGGAGGTCCAGGGCGCCTCCACCGCCGACGGCGCCAACATCGTCCAGTACGACGACTGGGGCGGCAACAACCAGCAGTGGCAGTTCGTCCAGGTCGGCGGGACGAACCCGACGCCGACCCCGACGCCAACCGGTATGTGCAACCTTCCGTCGACCTACCGGTGGAACTCCACCGGTGTGCTGGCGAACCCGAAGTCGGGCTGGGTCTCGCTCAAGGACTTCACCGTCGCCCCCTACGAGGGCAAGCAGCTCGTCTACGCCACCAC
>NZ_JBRIQO010000053.1:0-36272 GCF_052983175.1 Streptosporangium sp. G12
CCAGCCGGGCTCGGTCATGGTGACCCCGGCCGCCACCAGCTTGTCGATCAGCGGCGCCAGCTCGACCAGCTCGGCCACCACCACCGGCGCCTTCTCCGGGCCGATGCCCTCCACCGCCTGGATCGCCTCGGCGTCGGCCGCGCGGATGGCGTCCATGCTGCCGAAGTGCCGGGCGATGCGCCGGCTCATGGAGCGGCCGGTGCCGCGCACGCCCAGCGCGCAGAACACCCTGCTGAGCGGTTGGGCCTTGGCCCGCCCGAGGGCGGCGAGCAGGTTGTCGGTGCTGGTCTCGCCCATCCGCTCCAGGCTCAGCACCTGCTCGCGGGTCAGGGAGAACAGGTCGGCGAAGTCGGCGATCAGCCCGGCGTCCAGCATCTGCTCGATGCGGCTCGTGGCGAGCCCCTCGATGTCGAGCTGGTCGCGGCCGGCGGCGTAGGTGATGGAGGCGATCGCCCGGCAGGTGCGGCCGCGCACGCACCGCCACCGCTCCTGCGAGGAGTCGATGGCGTCGCCGCAGCTCGGGCAGACCTGCGGGATCGCGATCGGCCGCTCGTCGCCGGTGCGCAGGTGCACGACCGGGGCCTCGACCCGGGGGATCACGTCACCGGCCTTGTAGACGACCACCAAATCACCGAGCATCAGGCCCCGGCGGGTGATGTCGGCGACGTTGTGCAGGGTGGCGTAGGTGACGACGCTGCCGTCGAGCTCGACCGGCTCCAGCACCGCGCGCGGGGCGATGACGCCGGTACGGCCGGTGTTCCACTCGACGCCGATCAACTTGGTGATCTTCTCGGTGGCGGGCAGCTTGTAGGCGATCGCCCATCGGGGCGCGCGCGTGCCGAAGCCGGCCTGCGCCTGGTCGGCGGCGAGATCGCACTTGATCACGATGCCGTCGATGCCGAAGGGCAGCTCGGCCCGCTTGGCGGCGATCTGCTCGACCCGCTCCTGGATCTGCTCCAGGGTGGTGGCGACGATCCCGCCGACGTCGGTGACGGCGGGGGTCTGCGCCCCCTGAGCGGCGACCCACGCCATGACCTCGCTGTGCGGCAGCTCGCGCAGCCGCACGGCCTGCTCGGAGGTGTCATCGGGGCGTGACAGCGCGCCGTACCCGAAGAACGTCAGCTCGCACACGTACGGCCGGTCCTGAGCGCGCAGCGTGCCGGCCGCGGCGCTGCGCGGGTTGGCGAACGTGGTGCCGTCGTGCGCCTGACGCTTGAGGCACGCCTGCTCGAACTGCTCGGCGGTCATCATCACCTCACCGCGCAGCTCCACCGTGACCGGCTCGGCCAGCCTGGCGGGCAGCCCCACGATGGTGCCGATCGCGTGGCTCACGTCCTCACCCGCGACGCCGTCACCCCGGGTGACCAGCTGCGCCAGCCGCCCGCCGCGATAACGCGCGGTGATCGCCAGCCCGTCGAGCTTCGGCTCCACACTCCACCGCGTGACCGGCCGGCCCAGCCTGCGCTCCAGCGACGCGGCCCAGTCGGCCAGCTGCTGGGCGCCGAAGACGTTGTCCAGGCTCAGCATCGGCACCGTGTGCGGCACGTCGCCGACCACCGCGCCACCGGCCACCTTGCCCGTCGGCGAGGACGGCAGCACCTGCTCGGGATGTTCGGTCTCATACGCCTGGATGCCCCGGACCAACCGGTCGTAGGCGTCGTCGTCCAAAGTGGAGGTGCCGTCTCCGTAATAGGCGGCAGCGGCGTCCAGGGCGAGCTGAACGGCTTCGGTATAGGCGCTCTGATCAGCAAGGAGAGTGCTGGGGGGTGCGTCGGTCATGATCCCATCATCGCGTCCGGCACCGACAATTTTCGGCCCCCGGGACGCGACCCCGAGCCGGACCGTCCCTCCCGAGCGCGGCCTCCGACGAGGGGCCGCACCGGGTGGTTCGTCGCACCGACTCATCATCAGGGTCTGGTTGGCGATGGCACCGGCTTCGAGAAGAAGGGTCTGTGTTCGACTGAGGTGCAACGCCCTTACATCGGCACCGTCGAGAAGATCACCAACTGCCGGATCGGGGTATTTCTCGGCTACCCCACATCCTGCGGACACGCGCTGGTGGAATGCCGCGGTTCTCCACTCGCCACCGGTATCCGGTCTTGCGGGTGATCCCCATGGTCCGGCAGGCCTCGACTGTCCCGATGCCCCACAGCAGCAGCTGTCAGTGCAACGACTTCACACCCGACTTCCGGCTCGATCCTCTCCTAGCCATCAGCACGCCCCTCATCTGTCAGATGTGTTGCGACAAGCGCTAGAACCCAGGTGGCGATAGAAGTCAGAATTCAAAACGTCGTTGACGCCCATCGCCTATAACCATCAGTTCCAGTGCCCCCTGTGGGCGCCGTCGGTCCGCGGTGGGCGCAACCGCGCTATCTACGCTGTAGTTCGGGCCAGGTCGAGGACCTCATGCGGGGAAACCTCGTGATCCCAGGGAATGGCTAGGGTCTGTCAATCAAACGGCTCTGTCTCTCTTTCGGTTCTGTCTCTCTTTCGGTGGTGGCGGAGCGTGTTGCTATTCCAGGAGGGTCCGGTGGCGGAGTAGCGCGAATCCGGCGCGGCCGTGCATCTGGCGCAGGATGCGTTTGGTCCTGGTGTTCACGCCTTCGGTGCCGCCGTTGTGGTGGGGCAGGGTGACAGCCGCGCGGACGGCATCGCGGTCCTGGTCAAGGCCGCGGGTGAAGGCATGCGGGTGGGGTAGGTCGGCGGCGCGGGCGGCGGTGATCCACGTGTCGAGACGGTCGGCGTTGCCTTCGCGCGGCCGGAGCAGGTCGGCGAAAGCGCGCACCGGCCCGGCCACGTCGATCATCTCGGGGCAGGCGGCGGTGAGCTCGTCACGCAGGCGCTGCTGCTTGCCGGTGAGGTTACCGGGTCGGGTGAGCAGGAGCCGGGCCAGGTGTCGCGATGAGATGGGCAAGCGGTCGGCTTCGACTCGACCCTGGGTGATGTAGCGGTAAAGAAGGTTGAAGCTGCCCCGATAGCCAAGGTTCTTGATCTCGCCGAGCAGGTCGTGGACGTGGTGCCAGCGCTCGCGAGTGGTTTGTGCACGCTTACCGTTTTGCAGGGGCACTCCGGTCGTGGCCCAGCAGGCGCTGTGCGCGGCGACTTCCTTCAGCACGGCGTCGCCGAGGTTGTGCCACAGGTGCCAGCGGTCGGTGACCTGGATGGCTTGTGGGAGGGCGCGGCGAATCGCTTCGGCGTAGGCGCCGGAGCCGTCTCGACACACGAGCTGTACTCCGGGATGGACCCGAAGCCAGGCTTCCAGCGTGTCGGCGGTGCGGTCGACTAAGACCGTGTCCTATGTGGTGAGTCGGACGTTAGCGAGGCATGGGAAGGAACACATGGGGGTGGATCGTCCCGGACGGATTATGGGAGATCGCCCGGCCGCTGCTGCCGCCGACGCGGATGCGTCCGCAGGGCGGCGGACGCAGAACACACCTGATGAAGCGGTGGTCGCGGCCATTGTCTACGTCTTGGTGAGCGGGTGTGCGTGGCGGGCTCTGCCACCGTGTTTCGGGATCTCGAAGTCCACCGCGCACCGTCGGTTCCTGATCTGGTCGCGAGCCGGGGTATGGAGCAAGCTGCACCAGGTCGTGCTCGACAAGCTGGCCGCGGCCGATCTGCTGGATCTGTCCCGCGTCGTGCTGGACTCCGCCCACGTGCGGACGAAAAAGGGGGCGACCATACAGGTCCGAGCCCCGTGGACCGAGGAAAACCGGGTTCGAAGATGCACATCCTGTCCGACCGGTCCGGACTGCCCCTCGTGGTCGGTGTCTCATCTGGTAACACTCACGACAGCGAGGGCCTCAAGCCCATGGTGACCGAGCTCCACATGAGACACGACCCTCGTCAGGGCCGTCCCATCAAGCCCGGCAAGCTCCACGCGGACAAGGCCTATGACCGCGATGACCTGCGCCGATGGCTGCGCGGCAAGCGCATCGCCGTCCGTATCGCACGCAAGGGCATCGAGTCCAGCCAGCGATTAGGCCGGCATCGCTGGGTGATCGAACGGACCATGTCCTGGCTGACCGGCTATCGACGACTCACCATCCGCTACGAACGCTACTCCGGCAACTATCCGGCCTTTCTCGGCCTCGCTGCTGCTCTGTGCTGCTACAAGCGGCTCGTCCGACTCACCACATAGGACACGGTCTAAGAACCGCGAGAAAACAGGAAAGCACCCGCGATCCCCGACGAAGCCCCGGCCCAGCTGCCGCGCGGCAGCAGATCGCCCCGCTGATCGTTCAGATCAGCTCCGCTGGAGGCGACCCTGCGCGACTGGCGGGTCCGCCAGTCCGTCCGGGGCCCGCGGCATGCTCAAGGGCGCCGCCGGCCTGGATGCGTACCTCTGCGCCCGCGAACCCTGAGGCCGAGCCACGTCCACCACGGGAACCGGCGTGGCCACGGAAGGAAGCCAAGCCCGAGTGCCGGGGCATTTCGGCCAGATCTATAGCGCTTCGTCTGCCGCACACTGCGAGAAACCCCCGCAAACGCTTCACCATTTTTCCGAACCACGTTGCGCATATGGGAGACGAGGCTAGAGTGGCCGAGTTCTCCAGGAAAGGATCATCATGTTCAGCATTGTCCGGCGTTCTGCCCTCGCAGGCGCGCTCGCGATGAGCCTCGCCGTGGCCACCGTCGGCTTCGCACCTCCCTCGGCCGCGGCGACACCGCCGTACGGACTCCTCAAGCTGGTTTTCAGGTGTGCCCACGTGGGGGGCGTGTCGGTCACGGTCGTGGGTCCGGGCGTCGCGGGTAGCGCGCGCGACGAAAACGGCACGTACTACTTCCGGGGCCGGCCCGGCGCCTACCGGGTGAAGCGCCTCGCGAACGGACGGATCGCACCGAGATCCAGGCTCATCCAGATCCCGAAGTTCTCGACCCGCACCGTCAATGTCTGCTCCCTCAAGTGGCCCGGGCGCCCGTGACCCCGGGCCGCCTTTCTTGCGTCGGGCCCATGTTGCGGGGCGGGATCTGGCCGGACTGGGCGTAGGCGGCGTCCCAGGTGGCGGGGACGTACTCGTCCTTGATGCCGAGCATGTGCGCGGTCACCTGCCAGACGTGCAGGTACGCCTCCGGCTCGGCGGGCCGGACCGGCACCTTCCACTCGATCATCTTGCGCATGGCGAAGGTGGGCAGGGTGTGCCAGGTGACGAGCATGTCCTCCTGGCTGATCGGGATGTCGCCGCCCCGGTGGGGGGACTGCTGCAGCAGGTGCCGCACCGCGGCGTGCACCAGCCGGGTCTTGACGCACTCGACGATGCACGAGCCGGCGGGGCGGTAGGCGTCGAGGGCCCCGATCGCGAAGCCGAAGATGCTCGTCTTGGCGACGCGGTCCTCCATGTCGGCGCCGCCCTTGGAGTAGTGAAGGTGGTCTGAGGTCACGTATCCGCGATCCCCGCATCACCGCCAGGCAGTACGGCGGATGTGGACGACGGTAAGCCGGCCGGATGGCCGGTAGATGGTGTTGAACTCTTCGGGGCCCTGGCGCGACACGCGCCGGGGCCCCTGTGCGCGTCAGGGAAAGGAATGTATGGGTCAACGTCGCTCGGCTGCCGGTGGAGACACGATCGCTCACGGCAGGATCGCGCACACGGCCGGATCCACGCCCGGATTCGGGGCCGAAGACCGGTTCGAGGATCGGTTCGACGATGAGGATTACCCCGCCTTCAGCATGGGCGCGGCCGCCGACATGCTCGGTGTCACCCCGACGTTCCTGCGGGCTCTGGGCGCCGCCGGACTGATCGAGCCGCTACGCTCCGGCGGCGGGCACCGCCGCTACTCCCGCTACCAGCTGCGCCTGGCCGCCTGGGCCCGGGAACTGGTCGACCAGGGCACCCCGGTGGAAGCCGCCTGCCGGATCATCATCCTGGAAGACCAGCTCGCCGAGGCGCTGCGCATCAACGACGCCCGCGACCGCCCGGCCGGACACTAACCCCAGCAGGATGACAAGACCCGGCGGCATGGAGCCGACCGGGTCCTGGTGTGCACGTTGGCGACATTGACCGCGCTTGTTGTCACCGGCCTCGCATCTGCTGAAGGGTTCGTGAGGACCCACGGCATGGGCCGGGCCGTCCTGTTCGCCCCTCTCGGCCCGAGGGGGCTATGACGAGTCGGCCTCCTCTTGCGGTGGCCCGGGCCGCGACTGTGCGGCCTGCGCCTTCTGGATGGCCTCCTCCGCCGACGTCTCCACCTGGAACGCGGTGCGCAGGCCGGTGATCGTCAAGACGCGTTCCAGCGCCGGCGGGATGTTCGCCAAGAACAAGGCGCTCTGCTGTTCACGGCTCTGCTCGAGCAACAGGACCAGCACACCGACACCCATGGAGTCGCAGAACGTCACGCCGCCCGGATCCACCACCAGTCCAGAGGAATGCGTCTGCCAGGCGTCTTTGATCTGCCGGTGCAGCAGCCCGGCGGAGATGGAGGGGTCCCGGTAGTAATGGCCGCGAATCCAACGGTGTTGCTGTTGACCTGTGGAGACTCCTTGGGAAAACGCTCAGGTGAACGGCAGGCCATGCTCGATCCGTGCAGGTCAGGCCCATATCCGTTGGATTTTCCGCGATTGCTACCGGGACCCCAAGCAGTGCCGGGCCGAACGGATCGAGCCGCCGGGTCCGGGACGCATCACCCGGATCGTGCGCTCGGCTCTGCACAACGCGGAGGAGACCTGGTTCGCCAAGATCGCGGCCCGGCTGGATGCGGAGACGACCGGCCGCGTGCTGGCCCTGGTTGGAGCAGCCGTGTCCGGAACGCGGCGGCCGTCCTGGCCGCTTCCGATCATCCGCACGGCATCCAGCGGGTCATGGTGGAGCTCGGGAAGGACGGAGGACGGCGAGGCCGTTGAGGCGGCATATTTCCGCCTTACGGTTAACGCCGGCTGGCCGTAGGATCACCCCAGGCAACCACATACGTATGCGGGTGATGAATGGCGCAAATTGGGTTAGTTGAGGCGATTGCCCAAGTCCGTCGGGAGCTCGCGCAGGCCGTGGCAGCCGGTGTGGACGCCGGGATCCAGTTCCCCGTAGGCGCGGTGACGCTGGAATTCCAGGTCGGTGTGACGAGGTCCGTCGAGGCCTCCGGCGGTGTCAAAGTCTGGGTGCTTGAGCTCGGCGCAGCAGGCGAGTACGCCAAGGAGACCGTGCACACCCTCACCGTCGAACTGGAACCGCCTGTCGACGCCCAAGGTCGGCCGATCAAGGTGGCCGCGCGGTCGGATCAGCGGCCCGGTTAGGCCCGGTACGGCATGAGCGGCCTACGGGATCGGGTCGTCGAGGTCCTCTGCGATCACGGCGCCGACGCCGTACAGCGCTGGAGCGTCGGCTCGGGGTTCCTCGTCGGCGGCCGCCTGGTCTTAACCTCCGCGCACGTCGTAGACGGTGGCGGCGAGCTCACCATCCGCCGTCTCGGCGCCGGTGAATCGTCCGGCAAGCACGAATGGTCGGCCCGGCTCCTGCTCCTGGGTGATCGCGATGTGGCCGATCTGGCGCTGATCGAGGTCGGCGGAGAGGGCGACAGGAAGATCGCCGGAGACATCCCCTTGGCCGGCTTCTCGACGATCGACCGGCACACCGATGCGGCCATGGTCGTCGAGGGCTGCTGGTCCGTCGGCTTTCCGGCGTTCAAGACCCTTTACATCGACGGCGCGGGCCCGGTGCGGGAGACCGCGCAGATCGACGGTGTCATTCCGACCGCCGAGGATCTGTACTCCGGGCTGTTGACCCTCCGGGTGTCCAGCGCCCCCCGGCCGCTGCCTCCTAAGGAGGAGGCGCTGGGCCAGTCGGCTTGGTCGGGGATGTCGGGCGCGGCCGTCGTGGTGGGGGGCAGAATCGTGGCGGTGGTGTCGGAGCACCACCCGCGTGCCGGTCAGTCGGCGCTCACGCTGACCCCCATCTCGCACATCAACCGCCTGCCAGACGCCGGTCGCTGGTGGAGGGCGCTGGGTGTCGCCCCCGCCCGGCTACCGGTGCTACCCGCCCGGCCGCCCGTTCTGGTGAGTGAGCCGCCGGCCCTCGCCGACTGCTTCCAACTGCGGCGGCACGTTCACGAGCTGGCAACCGCGCTCCTGAACGGCGAGGCGGTGGTCCTGGCGCCTGAGCGGTCGGGATTGGGCGGCGTGGGCGTGACCCAGCTCGCCGCCCACTATGCCCGCACCGCCTGGGAACGCTCCGACGTCGACGTGCTCGTGTGGATGAAGGCGAACGACCGTGACGCGGTGGTCAAGACCTACGCCGAAACCGCGGCCGCCCTGGAGACATCGTCCTTGCCGGCCTGGCTCGCCGCCACCGATCGCCGCTGGCTGATCGTCTTCGACGACGTGGGCCACCCGGACACCCTGCGAGGGCTGTGGCCGCCGCGCAACCCCGCCGGCCGGGTGCTGATCACGACCCGTCGCCAAGAGACGGCTTCCCGCGTGCCGTACGCATCACTGATCGAGGTCGGTCTGTTCACCGAGGAGGAGGCTGCCGCCTTCGTGACCGCGCAGTTGGGCACGGACGCCGTCCACGCCGGCCAGCTCGCGCGCGAGCTCGGCTGCCAGCCGCTGGCCCTGGCCCAAGCTGTCGCGTACATGCGCGCGCACGGACTTGACTGCCGTCAGTACCTGGAGCGATACGGGCACCGGCGCGGGCAGCTTCCCCTGATGCTCCTGGGTGACGGTTCGGCAGCGGACCGGCAGCGTTCGTCGGTGACCGTCGCCTGGTCGCTCTCGGTCGAGCAGGGCGGGCATCCGGTCGAGACCCGGCCGCAGATGCGCTACGACCTGACCACCAGCCGCGACGGCTCCAGAACGGTCAGCGTGATCTGCGAACCGCGCGAAGCCCTGGAGCTGCTGCCCGAGATCCTGCAGTGGGGGACGTCAGGCCATGACTGAGACCGACCTGCCCGGCCAGCTCACGCGCCTGCGTGAGCTGGCCGCGCACGACCCGCGCCGGCACGGCGGTGAGCTGGCCCTGCTGCTCGCGGACGCGGGCATGCGCGAGCTGCAACAGCAACGCTGGGAGAGCTCTCTGGTCCTGCTGGAAGAGGCCAGGCACTTCACCGAACTCGCCGGAGGACCGGCGGTGAAGGCTTCGCTCAAGAAGGCCTCCACCACCCACGACCTGGCCCTGAAGATCTTCCAGGGAGCGGTGCGGACCCTGCCGCGAGGACACGTGGTCACCGCTGCGGGCCTGTCCCGCATGGGACAAGCACACCTTGACCGATATGAGCGAACCGGTGAGCGAGCCGACCTCGACTCGGCGGTCGGCGTGTGCGACGCTGCCGTACGAGCGGCCTCCCGCGAAGACGCCGACCTGCTGGGACAACTCGGCGGCGCTCTACGGACTCGTTTCGACCTGGATCAGGACAGGTCCGACCTCGATCGGGCGATCGAGTGCTTCCGGCGGGCCGTACGAGCCACGCCCGCGGGTCAGCCGAACGAGTCGACGTGGCAGTCCAACCTGGGTACGGCCCTGCAGGCGCGATTCGAGCTCACCCGCGACGCCGAAGATCTGCACTCGGCCATCGGTCACCTCGAATGGGCTGTGGTGACGGTGCCCGCCAGCCACCGTGACCGGCCGATCATGGCCATGAACCTGGGAGCGGCCCTGCGCCTGCGATTCGAGCTCACCTCCGATCCGGAGGACCTCGACCGTGCCATCCTCCATCTTCGCAACAGCCTGTCCGGCAGCGGCGACGGCCCTGGAAGGACCTTGTGCCAGTCGAATCTCGGCATCGCCCTGCTCGGCCGCTACCAGCGCACCGGCCAGAGAAACGATCTGGAGGAGAGCGTCGGCCTGCTGCTCGCCGCCGCCCGTGACATCCCGGCCGAGGCGCCGACCCGTCCGGCGATCCTGTCGAGTCTCGCCGCCGTCCACTGCTCCATGGGACGGTTCACGGCGGCTCGCGATCTGTTCGCCGAGGCCCTGCGCGCACGAGAGGGAACGCTGGGACGGGATCATCCCGACACCCTGGCCAGCAGGCACAACCTGGCCGCCGTCATGGCCACGCTGGGACATCTGGTGCCCGCATCGGACGAGTTCCACGAGGTCCTGGCCGCGCGGCGGCGCCTGCTCGGGGACGACCACCCCGAGACGCTGGCGAGCTGGCGAAACCTCGTGACCGTGCTCGAGGATCTCGGCCAGAGCACGCAGGCGCAGGCCGAGAGGAGCCGGCTGGAAGCAACCCGCAGCGGCCTGACCACGCCGGAATCGCCATGACCACCGGTCAACCTGACCACGCCGGAGCCGCCATGACCGACGGCCGGTACGGCAGGCACGAGCACATTCCGGGCTGGCGGCAGCACCTGCTCGCCACCGCATCCGTGATCGTCGTCGGCGTGGGAGCGCTCGGCAACGAGGTCGCCCGCCTGCTCGCCATGGCCGGAGTGGGCCGGCTGCTCCTGTGCGATCCGGACGTGGTGGCCGAATCCAACCTCAGCCGCTGCGTGTTGTTCCGCCAGAGGGACATCGGCCGCGCGAAGGTGGAGGCAGCCCAGGCCGCCCTGCACGACCTCGCTCCCGCCACGCAGGTCGACATCGTCACCGCCACGCACCTCAGCGGGGTTGGCCTGGCCGCGATCCGCGACATGGACCTGGTGATCAGCTGCCTGGACAGCCTGCAGGCGCGGATCCAACTGGCCGCCCGCTGCAACGCCACCGAGGTGGGGCTGCTCGACGCGGGCACTCATCCGTGGGGAGGCGAGGTGTGCTACTACCCGCCGTCGGCTGGCTGCGTGGCCTGCGGGCTGAGCGAGCGCCAGCGTGCCGTACGCGATGACCCGTGGAGCTGCGCAACGGCCGACCACGCCGTGCCGCAGGGCGCCTCCGCACCCGTCTCGGCGCTGATCGGCGCATGGGAGGCGACCTTGGCCATCCGGGTGCTGCTCGGCCTGACCGTCCCCGCCGCCGCGGTGTACGTCGACACGGGCGCAAGAACGATCCACCTGGAACGCAGCAGGGACCCGGCCTGCCCACTGCACGCCCCCATCAACTGGGCCAAGGTCGAACCGGTGAGCCCGGCCCGCACGGTCGCCGACGTGATGGCCCGGCTCGCGCCCGACGAGGAGGCGTTCGCGTGGGCGGCGCTGCCGGGCACCACGACCCTCCTGCTGAGCCGGGCCCCCTACACCGCCCCGCTGGTCGAGCTGGGGATCGCCGCCCAGGAGATCCTGCCCGTCGCACGCCGCGGACACCCGGGAACGGTGCGGTATCTGGAGTTGAAGGGACCGACCGCATGACAAGCGATGTTGAGCGCGCGCTGTCCGAGTTGTTTCCCGAGCGTGACGCCATCGCGGGTCTCTTGGAGATCGCCGGGCTCCAGATCGAACCGCCGCCCGCCGGTGCGGCACCCGGCGAATACTGGGAGCGATTGGCGCGCGCACTGAACCCGAACGAACTCACCCAACTGGTCGAAGCCGCCTTGCGCGTGTATCCGGCTAACACCGTGCTCAGGCAGGCATTGCAGCAGGACACGCCGTCAACGCCCACAGTGACCCTGATCTTCATAGGGGAAGAGCTGCGTGACGACGAAGTGCTCAGAAGGGCCACGCAAGCTGATCCCAGCGCAGGCCTCGTCTATGTAACGAACGCACAGATGGCAGTCAGCGTCGCCGACCGCGATGACGACGAACTACAACAACTCGTCGAGCGTCTCAGCCGCGAACTGCCTGCCCTGGAGGTGACATACCACCGCTGGGGCCACCGTCCCTACCTCTACCGCTCGCTGACGGTGTACGGACCCGACCAGACGCCCTACCAGCTGCAAGGCGTGCCCTCCACGCTCACCCCATCCGAGATCGCCTCCGCCGTCATCCACGAGTCCGGCTACGCGGCCTCCGACCCGCGTCGCATGGTCGTGACCGAGGAAGGGACCAGGCGCCGGCTCGATCCGGGACAAACCCTGCACGAGGCCGGCGTCGAAGAAGACGACCGGCTCAGGATCGGGTTCCAGTCCACCGCCGGTGCGGGACTGTACGAGGACCGGCTGGCGGCGCTGGACCGCGCCCACGAGGCGGTCCTCGACTTCGTCGCCCGCACCCCCGGGGCGACTCTCACCGGCGTGGACGATCCGCACTTCCCCACCTGTTTCACGATCGCGTTCTCGGCCGCTGGGTTCGGGCCGCCCGCCGACAGCACCGCCAGACCGGTACGACCCGTCCCCGTCGACCGGCACTCCGTGGCCATCACCCTCCCCCCGGCCTATCCCGTCGCAGTGCCCGAAGTGCGCTGGTTATCGCCGATCTTCCACCCGAACATCGCCGACGGCGTCGTCTGCCTGGGCGCCCTGCCCTTGGGAATCGCCGAGCTGTGCGGCGCCCTCATCGAGCTGGCGGCATACCGGATCTACGAGCCACGCCCCGCCGACCTGGGCGGTGAGGGTTTCCTCGACCTGACAGCCACCGCCTGGGCGCTCACGCCGAAAGGCCGGGAACGCATCAGAGAGCGTGGCGGCCACCCGTGGCTCAGCGACGACCGGCCGCCTGCGCCGCCGCTGCTGCACCTGCGCCGTCTGGGCATCGAGATCGACGACGCCGTCCGCCTGGACCGCTACCGGCAGGGTACGGCGGAGCGCGGGGGCCTCCTGCTCGGCCGCGTTCAGGGCGAGGCCGGCAAGCGTGTCGTCCAGGTGGTCGAAGCCGTCGAGATCCACGACCCCGACGCCACGTCGACCAGTTGGAGCCTGACGACGGCCGCCTTCGCGACGGCCGGGGCACGCCAGGTGGTCGGCTGGTTCCACACGCACCCGGAGCACGCCCCGCCGTACCCCTCAGCAGCTGACCTGGCGCTGCACCGGAACCTATTCCCGCATCCGTGGCAGGTGGCCGTCCTGGTCTCTCGCGACGGGATCAGCTGTTATCAGCACGAGGGAGGGAGCCTGAAGGAACGCCCCTGGACGCGACCGCTCAGATGAGCGGGGGATCGCTGCATAAAAACCTCCAGGAGCTGTTCGGAGTTCGGATCCAGGTGAGGTCCGGTGGCGGGCCGGCCGTGGCTGGTAGAACTCGGACGTGGCGCGCTTTGATGTGACGGATGCCGAGTGGGCGTTGATCGAGCCGTATCTGCCGGTGCCGCCCACCGGACCGCTGCCACGGCGGGTGCGTGATCAGTTCAACGGGATCTTGTGGCGTTTTCGCACCGGATCCGGCTGGCGTGATGTCCCGGAACGTTACGGGCCGTGGTCCACGCTCTACTCTCGATTCAACGCCTGGACCAAAACCGGGGTCTTTCAAGGACTGATGGACGCGCTGATTGAACCGCGCCGGAATTGCTGGAGGCCCTGATGTACTCCGGCTTTCGTGGAGTCGAACTGGTTCCGCCTCGGCGACCGGCCGCGAGATGACCTCATCGTGTTCGCCGGTCCTCGACGATGAGGTAACGACTCTGTGCGCGATTGAGGTCGGGGCATGCTGGCCTGGACGGTCCTGTCGGTGCCCCTACCGCATGGCGCAGCGGTCGGGGACCGGCCCGGCGATGGCGCGGGCGGTGGGTGCGAAATGCTCGCGGCGTCCGATCCAGCGCTGCATGGATCGCCGTTGCTTGGGTTCGGCGATGGCGTGTTCGACGCAGATGCGCTGTGAGGACTGTCGGTGGCGTTGCGCCTCCCGGCGGGTTACCTCGGCTGGTGTGGTGTCCTTGCCGGGCTTCTTCGGCGGGGCGGTGACCTGGGTGGGGAAGTCGCGGGCGAGGCCTTGGTGGCCGGAGTCGACCTTGGCCTTGACGTCGGGATGGAACCGGAGCAGGTCCTCGATGCCTTCGGTGCACAGCGTGGTCACGTCGTGCATCCGGCCTGGCCGGAAGGCGCCCTGCCACAGCAGGCGCCCATCGCCATCGCTGATGACGGTGCTCTTGCAGGTGTTCTGCTTGCGCTTGCCGGACACGAATGCCCGCCTTCCGGGCCGGTGCGCCGCGGGGCGGCGGACCTGGACCTCGGTGCCGTCGATGCGCAGCTCGACGCCTTCGGCGGCGGCATAGGCGAACACGTCCGCCAACGTGCGCAGCCGTACGCCGGGCCTGCCGGGAACTGCGAACCCCCTCCGCTCCGGCAGCGGCCGGATCTCGCCCACGGCCCGAGTGCGGTCGAGCGGTCCACGCCGTACAGGACGGCCAGGGCCGCATGCGGGAGCTGGAACCGCAGGATGACCAGCGTCGCGATGACCCGGTCCACGAACGGCAACCGGTGGTTCGGCCCGGCGCCCTCAACCCGCAGCCGGTTCCGGCCACCCCGCCGTTCTCGCAACACCGACTCCTGTCGAGCCATCCAGGGGTCAGCCAGTTCCTCAACCAAGGCGCCCAGATGTGCCCGGGTGATCCCGGTCAAGACAGGATGGAAAAGGGCGGCACGATAGGTGATCGTCACAAGTCACGTATTGTTCCGCCCGCCTACGACACTTCCAGTCCTGGGCGATACCTCGCACAGCGGAGGCGTTCGCCTCTCCCCTTGATGGCTTGGGCAGAATCACGGTCATGAGTCTGCGTCTTGATACCGCGAGCCACCCCGCCAGATGGCCTGGGTATGCCGCTGCCGTATGGGGCTTCGTGTTCGCCGTTCCGAGCTTCTACTGGGCGATGGGCGGTTTGGCTGGGGCCGCGTCCACAATCTCACCGTCACTGATCAAGCTGGCGCAGGAGCAAAACCCCGGCTTCCTCGCGGTGTTGTGGGTGACCGGCATGCTCAAGGTCGTCGGCGCGCTGCTGGGCCTGGCTCTGGTGCGCCGCCGCGCCTGGGGGCGCGGCATGGATTGCCTCCTGCAGCTGATGGCGTGGGGCGCGGGGGTACTGCTCGTCTGGCATGGAGCACTGTTCGTCGGGCAGGGACTGCTCGTCCAGGCGCACATCATCGAGCTCGCCCCGGAGCTGCTGCCGGTCAGCCGCTGGTACACCTACCTGTGGGGACCGTGGTTCGTGGGCGGCGGGGTCACCTTCATCTTGGCCGCACGTACTCACTTGAGCACGATGGCCGACCGCCGGGGTGCCACGATCACGGGCATGATCGGCGGACTCGGCGCACTGGCCCTGTCCGCCGCGGCCCTGATAGCAGGAATCGGATAACCCGTCCGGGATCGCCCACAGTCCAACTCGGTCCCTACGACCGATCTCCGCTATCGCGCACCAACTTGTAAGGGACGAACAGCGGAAACGGCAGCCGCCAGGGCGGCCGACCACGCGAAAGCGCCCGGGCAGGATGTGGCCTCCGGCCTCCCTACGATGAACCGGTCAGGTGATGATTCGCTTAACAGGAGGCGACGCCTGAGTAAGTTGATTCCGATGTTTCTGTAGGGTGGGTGGCTTCCCATGTGTCGCATGCGCCTGGCTCGCAGTGAAATCGCTCATCCGGGGGCCATGCCGACGCGGATGACGGCGGCGAGGGCGGAGGCCGCCAAAGCGAGGTCGAGGTCGGCCAGGGGATGGATGGGGCCGAGGAACTCGGCGATCGGCCACCGGGACACGGCTCGGGCGGACCAGAGGGCGGCCTCGGCGAGGTGAGCCGGCGTGTGGTTATGGACCTCGCGGCTCGCCACCGGCCATCTCACGGTCAGCAGGGCCTGGATCGATGGCGGCTACCGTCGTAACAACCCGCCGCCTCACCAGAGAAAACCCCCAAAACTGGCGCGGGACCTGAGTATCCAAACCAGACAGAACTCACAGGATCAAACACTCACAAGGCCATTCAACTGGGCGTGGCGCTGTGGTCCTCCCCAAGGATGTCGGCGGCGGAGATGACGATGCGCGGGTCTGGGGTGGCCACGACCTGCTCGTCTTTGCCGGTGTAGTCGAACAGGTTCAGTACATGGCGCATCGCCTCCAAGCGGGCACGTCGTTTGTCGTTGCTCTTGATGACCGTCCAGGGGGAGGCCGCGGTGTCGGTGTGCAGGAACATGTCTTCCTTGGCCATGGTGTAGTCGTTCCACCTGTTCAGCGAGGCCAGGTCGATCGGCGACAGCTTCCAGCGCCGTACCGGGTCGACCTGGCGGATGACGAAGCGGGTGCGCTGCTCGGCGCGTGAGACCGAGAACCAGAGCTTGACCAGGTGCAGGCCCGAGTCGATCAGCATCTGCTCGAAGCGCGGGACCTGCCGCAGAAACTCCAGGTACTGCTCGGTCGTACAGAAGTTCATCACCCGCTCGACGCCGGCGCGGGTATACCAGGAGCGGTCGAACAAGATGATCTCCCCGGCGGCGGGCAGGTGAGCCACATAACGCTGGAAGTACCACTGCGAGCGTTCGCGCTCATTCGGTTTCTCCAGCGCTACGACCGTCGCGCCGCGCGGGTTGAGGTGCTCGGTGAAGCGCTTGATCGTGCCGCCCTTGCCGGCTGCGTCACGGCCCTCGAACAGAACGGCCAGCCGCCTCCCCGACCGCTTGATCCAGTACTGCAGTTTCAGCAACTCGATCTGCAGTAGCCGCTTGTCGCGTTCGTAGTCGGCGCGTGCCACCCGCTCGGGGTAGGGGTAACGTTCGCGCCAGGTGTCGACCGGGCGCCCGTCGGCGCGCACCAGCACCGGGTCCTCGTCCTCGGAGTCGTTCACCCACAACCCAGGGGTGGCGTCGAGCAGATCACAGCCACCATGGGTGAGTAGCGGCCGCTCGGCATGCCGGGCGGTCATTCGGCGAGTCTTACCCGGAGCTGGCATCGGTTTTCCGTACCCCTCTCCCACGCCGGGCCATAGCGACACGCGCGGCACAGCGGTGCCGAGGCGATTGCTCATCTGCCCGGCATCGGCCAACCACTCGCATGTCAACTCGATGTCATGAACGCGGGTCAGATTCAGGGTCGTAGGACGTTCCCCGGATGTCGAGGAGACCCATGTTCCGACGACTCGTCCTCACCGTCATGACCACGCTGGCGGTGCTGGCGGCGGTCGTTCCCCCGGCCGCCGCGCAGCCACCGGCTCCCACCACGGTCGCCCACCGCGGGGCGTCGGCGTACGCGCCGGAGAACACCGTCGCGGCCTTCGAGCTGGCGGACAAGCAGGGCGCCGACATGTTCGAGCTCGACGTCCAGGAGACCAAGGACCACGAGCTGGTCCTGATGCACGACACGACACTGGCCCGTACCACCAACGCCGAGAGACTGTTCCCCGGCCTGGCGCCCTGGAGGGTCGGCGACCTCACCCTCGCGCAGATCCGCAGGCTGGACGCGGGCTCGTGGTTCGACGCGAAGTACAAGGGCGAGCCGGTGCCCACGCTCGGAGAGACCCTGCGCGCGATGAGCGCGAGCCGGCTCGGCCTGCTGCTGGAGATCAAGGCGCCGGGGCTCTACCGGGGCATCGAGACCCGCGTCGCCGACGAGCTGCGACGCCACCCCTCGTGGCTGAGGCCCGGGCGGCTCGTCGTGCAGTCGTTCGACTGGAACTCGATGCGCACGTTCCACCGGGTCATGCCCCGGGTCCCGATCGGCCTGATCGGCACGCCCGCGATCGCCGACCTCCCGGGACTCGCGAGGTTCGCCGACCAGATCAACCCGCCCTACAACGAGCTCACCCCCGAGTACGTCAGGCGCGTCCACCGCCACCGCATGGAGGTCTTCACCTGGACCGTGGACGATCCGGCGATGATGCGGCGCGTGACCTCCTACCGGGTGGACGGCATCATCACCAACAAACCCGACCTGACGCCCTGAGGGGGCGGACCACCCACCCGGCTCCTCGTGACGACGAGCCCTCCGGCCGGGACTCCCCGGAGCCCCGGCCACGGGACGCCGACCGGCGGAAGGGCCGGGGAGATGTCTCCCGGTGTTCACCCCGGCCAGGTGACGACGGTGGCCGCCCTGTTGGAAGCATGAGCCCGCGAGACAGGAAACCACGACACTGGAGCACGCACGGTGACACCGACCAGCCCCGCCGCCGACGCCTCCGGCGGCACCTCCCTGCTGCGCGAGTTCCTCCGGTCCCCGCTGCTGACCGCCACGGTCGCTCCGAGCTCGCGATGGCTCGCCGCGCAGATGGTCGTGCCGATCCCCGAACGCGGAGAGCCGACGATCGTCGAGCTGGGACCGGGAACCGGCGCCTTCACCCGGGTCATCCAGGATCGCCTGGGCGGCAGGGGCCACCATCTGGCCATCGAGCTCAACCCGCGCCTGGCCGGGCTCCTCGGCCGTCGCTTCCCCGGGGTCGAGGTCGTGCACGCCAACGCGGTCGAGCTGCCCCGGTTGATGGCCGAGCGCGGCCTGTCCGCCGACGTCGTGGTCAGCGGCCTGCCCTGGGTCGCGTTCCGGCCGGTGGCGGGCGCCCGACTGCTGCCGCTGGTGGCCGGCTCCCTTTCCCGGGACGGGGTGTTCACCCAGTTCGCCTACCGCTGGACACGATGGGCGCCACCCGCGCGAGAACACCTCCATGATCTTCGCACGACCTTCGAGGAGGTCGTGCTCAGCCGGACGGTGTGGCGCAACCTGCCCCCCGCCCTGGTGTACCTCGCCCGCTGCCCCCGGCAACGGCGCGGAGAGGATGCCGACGAGCCGGTGACCGTTTCGACCTCCGTCTCCCGCCCAGGCCCTTCGCACCACTGGAGAGACGCGAGGCGGTCACAGGCCCAGGACTGAAGCCGCCGAATTGGGCCTGGAGAAACTCGCCCCTGGTGACCATTCAACCGACGTCCTGCTGCGCAATCCATTCCCATCACATGCGGGATATCGGAGCCCGCCTTTCGGTGACTCGCCGAAGCCGTGCAGGTCGGCTGGCCTCCAGTACAGGCATTGCGTTCATGCGAGGACGAACTGAACCGTGCCGGGATTGCTGGAGGCCTCTCGGCCGATGAGGCGGGCCTCGCCTCGAACGTGACGCGCACGTGACAGCCGTTCGCCCGCGCCGCCCGCACCGGTGCGGGCGGCGCTCACCGTCGAAGCCTGTCGGTGGAGATGTGCGCTCTCCGGCTCATCGAATCGATTGGCGAACAACGGGCCCGGCGGCGAGAAGGGTCTCGCCGCCGGGCCTCTCACCGCCGCCGTCGCCGCGAAGGCAGGCGCGGCCAGGTCCGCACGGAGTCCGGACCTTCCGCGTGCCGGCGGGGTCAGCTGCGCAGGGTCCATTTCTGGCTGGTCGTGCCGGTGCAGGACCACAGCTGGACCTTGGTCCCGTTGCCGGTCCCGAAGTTGCTCGCCTCCATGCACTTACCGGACTGCACGCCGGTGACGGTGCCGTCGGCGTTGACGTTCCACTGCTGGTTGGCCTGGCCGTTGCAGTCCCAGATGATCACCTGGGTGCCGTTGGCGGTGCCCTGCCCGTTGGCGTCCAGGCACTTGTTGCCGTACACCTGCAGCTGCTTGCCCGAGGTCTGGGTGAAGCGCTGGTTGGTGCCGGTGCCGCAGTCCCACAGCTGCACCTGGGTGCCGTTGGCGGTGGTCGAGTTCGGCACGTCCAGGCACCGGCCGGACTGACCGCCCACGATCTGGACGCCCTGCTGCGGGTTGCCGCCGGCCGGCGCGTAGCCCGCGGCGGTGATGTTGGCCTGCACGGCGTTCTCGGTGGCCTCCGAAGGATAACCGGAGGTCAACACGCCCTCGAAGAAGGTGCCGCGGCCGGAGACGCTGTTGTCGCCGCCGATGCCGAGCAGGATGGCGCCCTCCTTCTTCATCGGGTGGTAGCCGTTGGGGCGCCGCCCGTCGAAGTAGGTCGTCAGGCCGCCCGACTGCGCGTTGCCGCCCCGGATCGCCCAGTGGTTCGGCTCACCCTTGACGATGGCCGTGACGAAACGGTGGTTGATCGGCGCGAGGTTGTTGTAGCCCGCGTTCACCCCGGAGAACAGCCCCCACTCCAGGTCGGCCATGATCCAGGGACCGGCCCCGGCCCCGTAGCCCCACTGTTTGTTGGCGCCGAAGTAGACGGTCTCCATGATGGCGGGGGCGTCGGCCTGGCCATCCGTCTGCGCGTTGCCGTAGTCGAAGCAGCACCACTGGTTGTAGTGCGTGCCGTCGACGACGGCGTAGATACCCTCGGGCTGGTCGCCGGTCGCCACACCGTTGGTGTTGTTGTTGCGGTAGCCGGTACCGGGTTCGATGCGGACGCCGTAGGCCTTCTGGCCGCCGATGGTGATCGGGGCCGCCTTCGCGTCGGCGAGGTTGTCCCATCCGCCGGGACCGGGACCGGGCCAGTAGCCGGGCGGAGCCTGGGTGAGGCGGTTGTTGCGGCCGGACTGGTCGTAGAGGATGGTGATGAGGCAGGTCGTGCCGGCGCAGAACGAGTCCTGTGCGGCGGCGTTGACGACTCCGCCCGCGCTCAGCACGCCGATGTCGCGGGTGGTGTTGTCCGAGGCGCGCCGCACCTGGTACAGCGGGCCGTTGTAGGCGCCGTACAGCGCCCGGGTGGTGCTGTGCGCGGCCACACACGGTGTCCCGCCCGCGGCGTAGATGTCACACGGGCCGGTGGTGGCGGCCTGGGCACTACCGCCGCCGGTCAGGCAGGCGGCGGCGACCAACGCGCTCGCGCCGGCCGCGAGCGTCCTTCCCAGGTTTGCGAGGGGCATGCTGCCTCCTTGCCTCTTGCCGGACCGCGCCCTTCGGATGCACGGGGTCGTCGTGCGACTTTCCGAGGGCGCGGCCCGTCGAAGAAACGAATTCCTTACAGATCCCGGTGGTCCCCGCCGGTCACCGGGTCAGCTTCTGGCCCATTTCTGGCTGCTCGTGCCGGTACAGGACCACAACTGCACCCTGGTTCCGTTGCCGGTCCCGAAGTTGCTCGCCTCCATGCACTTACCGGACTGCACGCCGGTGACGGTGCCGTCGGCGTTGACGTTCCACTGCTGGTTGGCCTGGCCGTTGCAGTCCCAGATGATCACCTGGGTGCCGTTGGCGGTGCCCTGCCCGTTGGCGTCCAGGCACTTGTTGCCGTACACCTGCAGCTGCTTGCCCGAGGTGTGGGTGAAGCGCTGGTTGGTGCCGGTGCCGCAGTCCCACAGCTGCAGCTGGGTACCGTTGGTGGTGGTCGAGTTCGGCACGTCCAGGCACCGGCCGGCGTTGAGGTTGCGCAACACCGACGTCGACCCGTTGCCGGGGTCGGAGGAGGGCGGCAGCAGCGTGATGGTGTAGGAGTCGTCGATGGCGGTGTGCGGCAGGTTGACCGTCGTGCCGTTGTCGGACAGGGTCACCACGGAGTTCTGGACGGTGACCGGAGCCGTGACGGCTCCGCCGCCGTTGTAGGGGATGCGCTCGGCGACGACCCTCACCTGGTTGTTCTCCACGATGCCGCTCGTGGTGTCCAGGCGCCGCAGGTTGACGGCGATGTTGCCGGTCGTGGTGCCGCCGCCGACCAGGATCTTGGCCGTCCCCGCCGCCTTGGTGGCGAACGCGTCGTACGAGGCGCTGGGGGTGACGGACGCGATCTGGCCGGTCTGCGAGCCGTAGAAGCGGTAGGCCCACCATTCGCCCTTCGGCTGGTACTGGCCCGCCGAGTTGCGGACGAGCAGGTTGCCGAGGTCGTTGTGCAGGTTTCCGCCGCCCGCCCAGTTGGCGCGCAGGCCGTCGGCGCCGGCCCGCTCCAGGCGTGCGATGTACCAGGACCCGTCGGCGGGGTTCTGCTCGTTGGACGCCCCGTACTCGTTGATCTGGTAGGGCCGCGGGTGCGGGATGCCGCGGGAGTTCAACGTGGTGTCGGCCGCCGCCACGTTGGCCACCGGGTCGCCCGGCAGCGAATGCCAGCTGATGATGTCGGGCACCACGTTGTTGGCCTTGACGTAGTCCAGGTACTGGTTCCAGAAGGCGTGGCCGGTGGAGGGCACGCACGCGCAGCTCGGCCCGACGATGAGATGCGCCGGGAACGCGGCCCGGATGCGCTGGTAGGTGCGTCGCCACAGCTCGAAGTACTGGGACTGGGGGCGGTTCCAGAACAGCGTGATGTTGGGCTCGTTCCACAGGTCCCACTGCACCGGGGCACCCGTCGCCCGCACGTCGTTGATCAGGCGGGTGAGGAAGTTGTCGTAGTCCGTCCAGTTGCCGTTGTCACCGGGAAAGCGCGAGATCGGGTAGCCGTCGGCGCCCCACAGGTCGTGGACGAGCAGGATGAACTCCCCGCCCAGTGACCGGGTGCGCAGCAACTGGGCGCGGGTGGCGTTCCACCGGCGGTCGTACTTGCCCGACACCCAGCCACCCGGGCTGTCGAGCTGTGCTCCACCGGCCCGCATGTACCGGAACTTCACGTCGTTGAAGAACTGGTCGGGCGGGCCCGACGCGTTCTCGGTCATGCCGTAGATCCAACCGGAGGCCCGGTAGGTCGGGGTACCGCCGCCGGCGGAGAAGTCGACGGCGATGGACTGGTCCGCGGCCTGGGCCGGCGTGGCGGACGTCACGACGGGGCCCGCGACGAGTACGCCGACGGCGAGAAAGGCTGCGATCGCGCGGCGGCTTCTGCGCCGCCTGCCGGGTGCGATGTCCACCCCTGGCTCCTCGGACGCGCGGGGGCGGGGCCGATGGGCAGGCAGCGATGGTGTGAGACGCCACAGCCGGGCTCGGCGGACGATGTCGCCAACGTTCATCTCGGACTCTCCTCACTCGTGGGTGCTGTGCGCACAGGTGAGTGGAATGGCTTCGTGGGGCTTTGTGGGGGGTGGCGCGAAAACCAGGATGTCCTGCGTTGAGTCGAATCGATTCGATTCGACCGCAGCCTAGATCTCACTGTCAGGGATGTCAATGACATGTGTTACGGAGGTAAACGCATGGTTTCGAGCGCCGTGGCAGGCGTGCGAGCGACCCGGACGGCGTCTGGTGTGAGCGACGGGAGGCTCCGGCAAGAGAGACGAATGGTTCCGTTGACGAAATAGGCCTACCTAAGATCCCGGTGAAGCAAGCTTGTTCGGGGGCCATGCAGCCTTCGCCACAGCGTTGATCTTTTGCCGTCCTCGCCTGGACGCCTATCGTCATCAAGGATCACAATCGCATCATGGCCGGCTCGTCCCTTCCGGTTCTGAAGGTTTCGGTCAGACAAGACCTGTCGCCCTGACCGCACGATGAGTATGAAACTTTCATTCCCCGCATGAGAGCTGCGCCTGCCCGCGGCGCCTGCCCGCGAGACCCGCGCCGGGAAAAGCCCTCCCTTCTGCCTGTCGAAACGCCGAGCCCGTCGCCACCGTCGACCGCGCATGATCATCGCCAGCGGCACGAGCCGTGACGGACGCGGAATACGCCGCCTTGACAGCGCAAGAGCGACTCCTACCCTGAGGTCCTCACGTGATCGAATCGATGCGCCCGCACACCGACAGGAGCCGGCGTGCCCCCAGCACACTGTCGCGGTGCCGACAGAGGGCCCGAGCTCGACCTGGTTCGGCTGTTCGCCGACGCGATCGGACGCGAGCGGCGGGGCTGACCGGAGACGAAAGGCAGATGAGTGAAACGCACGATCAGAGCGGTGCTGGCGGCCGTCGTCCTGTGCCTGGCCTCCGCCGGAGCCCTCGTCGGGCTACCGTCGGCGTCCGCTGCGGCCCTGACCCAGGTGACGAATTTCGGAACCAACCCGACGAACCTCAACATGTACGTCTACGTACCGGACAGCGTCGCGGCACAGCCCGCGCTGCTGGTGCTGATCCACTACTGCGGCGGGTCGGCCGGCGCGATCTTCAACGGCAACGGGCGCGACTACGTGACCGCGGCCGACAGGCACGGGTACGTCATCGTGGTGCCGGAGGCCACCCGCAGCGAGAAATGCTTTGACGTGTCCACCCCCGCCGCGCTGCGGCGTGACGGCGGCGGCGACTCCACCGGTGTCATGGCGATGGTCACCTGGGCGCGACAGCGCTACAACGTGGATCCGGGGCGGATCGTGGTCAGCGGGTTCTCCTCGGGGGCGATGATGACCAACGTGCTGGCCGCTCAGTATCCGGACGTGTTCGCCGCCGGTTCGGCGTTCTCCGGAGTTCCCGCGGGGTGTTTCGCGACCACGAACGGGTCGCTGTGGAACGGCCAGTGCTCGGGCGGGCAAGTGATCAAGACCGCGCAGCAGTGGGGTGACCTCGCCCGCTCGATGTATCCCGGATACACCGGCCGTCAGCCTCGGATGCAACTGTGGCACGGCAGCACGGACACGACGCTCCACTACAACAACTTCGGCGAAGAGATCAAGCAGTGGACGAACCTGCACGGGCTGAGCCAGACCCCGGCGTTCACCGACCGTCCGCAGTCGAACTGGACCCGGACCAGATACGGCGTCACCTCGGCCCAGGCCACGGTGGAGGGGATCAGCATCAGCGGGGTCGGCCACCAGCTGCCGATGAGCGGCCAGCTCGCCTATGCCATCACCTTCCTCGGCCTCGACAGCGGCGGCACTCCTTCTCCCTCGCCTTCGCCCTCGCCTTCTCCGTCGCCCTCGAGCGGCACGAGCAGCGCGCTGAAGGGCGTCGGATCGGGACGCTGCCTGGACGTGAGCGGCGCCTCGCAGGCCAACGGCGCACAGGCACAGATCTGGGACTGCAACGGGCAGCCCAACCAGCGGTGGACCTCGACCGCATCGGGTGAACTGCGGGTGTACGGCGGCAAGTGCCTGGACGTGAACGGAGGCGGGACCGCCGACGGCGCCGCGGTGATCATCTGGGACTGCAACGGCCAGAACAACCAGAA
Organism: Streptosporangium sp. G12; assembly: GCF_052983175.1. Lineage (NCBI taxonomy): Bacteria > Bacillati > Actinomycetota > Actinomycetes > Streptosporangiales > Streptosporangiaceae > Streptosporangium > Streptosporangium sp. G12. The sequence goes on from NZ_JBRIQO010000053.1 coordinate 24,510, forward strand.
GTGGCGCCTGAACGCCGACAACAGCATCACCGCGGTCGGCAGCGGCAAGTGCCTGGACGTGTCCGGCTACGGCACCGCCAACGGCACCAAGGTGCACATCTGGAGCTGTCACGGCGGCACCAACCAGAAATGGACCCGAGCCTGACACCGTCCGCCCCGATCGAAGCCGCTACAGCGCGGGACTCCTCGATCTGCTCGCGGTGGTACGCGACCCGGTGGCCCGGGGTGTCGTTCTCGTCGACCATCAGGTCGGCGTCTTGAGGCTTGGCCGCTACCACGATCAGGATTGCGATCACGTTCCATGGGGCGCCGTGGATCCACGCCGATCCGCGTGGGACAGTCGGCATCCTCGCGTGGTTCGAACGGCAGGCGGAGGCCGGTCGGCCTCCGCCTGCCGTTCGGGTGCCGCGCCGAGAAGCGCGGCACCCGTCACGGTGGTGGTCAGGTGGTGGCGCCGGTCACCGTCGTGCCGGACTTGGTGAGGTAGTAGGTGATCTGCTTTCCGCCGCCGCCACCGAGCCGGCCCTGGCCCTGGGACGCGGCGAGGAGCCGACGCAGGCCGGGCTCGAACTCGCCACCACCCTCACGATCCGGGAGAGCACGACAAGACCGGTCGACGACCGGCCGACCGGGACGTGACCGCGTCGTCGTACGCGGAATCACAGGGCTCGGCGCCAACGCCCGCGCTGTCCCCGCCATGACTCCACCGCGCCGTACCGCCGCATGGACCCGCCGGCCTCCGCTCCGGTGACCGGCACCGCCCGGGCAGGGATCTGATCATGCGACTTCCGGCCGGGTTCAGAGGGTATCGAATCGATTCTCCTTGAGGAGTCACGATCCGACCAGGAAGAATGCCTTTCCGGTCGAGGAGATCCCAGGCGACCCATTGACGTGCATGCGACATCGTCCTAGGTTCAGTCGAACCGATTCGAACAATCGGTTCGACATCGAGCGGAAACAGGCGTGTGACGCCGGTCAACGGAGGCCGGAACCGTGCGAGCAACGAACTTCACCGTACCCACATCACCTGCCCCCGAAAGGACGGCCGGATCCATGGCGGCACCGAGATCAGCAGGATCGAGCAGGCGCACGCTCGGCGCGGGCCTGGCCCTCCTGGCCGCCGGCTGCCTGGCCGGTTGTTCGACCACCTCCTCCGAGGGCACGGCGGGCACCGCGGCGGCCTCCAGCCAGGCTGCGGGCGGCGGGGCGTACACCATCTGGGACCCTTACCCGCAGTACGACAAGACCTCCGACTGGGTGAAGCTGCTGGACACCTGCGGCTCCCAGGCGGGTGTGACGATCGAACGCACGGGCTACGACACCACCGACCTGACCAACAAGGCGCTGCTCGCCGCGCAGCAGGGCAACGCCCCCGACGTGCTCATCGTCGACAACCCGGTGGTGTCGACGCTCGCCGAGGCCGGCGTGCTGACCACGACCGCGGAGAACAAGCTCGACATCTCGGCGATCTCGCCCAACCTCATCGCGGCCGGGCAGAGCGGCGGCAACACCTACGGCGTCCCGATCGGGGCCAACACCCTGGCGCTCTACTACAACAAGGCGGTGCTCGACAAGGCGGGGGTGGACATCGCCTCGGTCAAGGACTGGGCGTCGCTGACCGCGGCCCTGGAGAAGGTCAAGGCGGCGGGCAAGAAGGGCATCACGTTCTCCGCCATCGGCACCGAAGAGGGCAGCTTCCAGTTCCTGCCCTGGTTCTGGGGTTCGGGCGCGCAGCTCACCAAGCTCGACTCCCCCCAGGGCGTGTCGGCGGTGGCGCTGTGGACCGACTGGCTGAAGAAGGGGCTCGCCCCGAACTCGGTCATCAACAACACCCAGACCACCAGCTGGCAGGAGTTCGCCACCGGCGACTACGCCTTCGCCGAGAACGGCACCTGGCAACTGGCCAACGCCAAGGAGGCCGGCTTCGAGTACGGCATCATCCCGGTGCCGGCCAAGGACGGCGGAACCGCCGCGGCGCCCACCGGCGGCGAGTTCGTCAGCGTCCCCGTCCAGCAGGACACGGCGCGCTACGCCACCTCCCAGAAGCTGGTGACGTGCCTGACCAGCACCGACAACTCCTTCGCCACGGCGACGGCGCTGTCGTACATCGCGCCCACCGACCAGGTCCAGGCCCGGCAGAGCACCGAGAATCCCGAGCTCGCGGTGTGGGTGGAGGCGGTCAAGGCGGCCAAGGGCCGTACCAGCGACGACCTCGGCACCAAGTACCCGAAGATCTCCGAACCGATGTGGGGCGCGGTGCAGGCGGCGCTGAGCGGGGCCAAGAACCCCGAGCAGGCGATGACCGACGCGCAGACCGCGGCGGCGAGCGCGATCCAGTAGGCCCGGACCATGAGTCGAATCGCCCAGGCACCCACCCGGCGTCCGGCCCCTGCCGGCGGTGGCCCCGTCCCGAACGGATCGGGCCGCCGGAAAGCGGCCCGATGGAGGTCGGATCGGTGGGTGGCATGGGGCTTCCTGGTACCGATCACCGTCTATCTACTGGTGTTCTACGCCTACCCGCTGTTCCGCAACGTGGAGCTGAGCCTGCGCGACTACACGGTGCGCTCGTTCGTCCAGGGCGACGCGCCCTTCACCGGGTTCGCCAACTACGTCGAGGTGCTCAAGGACGCCACGTTCGGGCCCGCGCTGTGGCAGACCGTGGTGTTCACGGTGGTGTCGCTGGCCTTCCAGTTCGCCGTCGGACTCGCCCTGGCCCTGTTCTTCGTCAGGAACTTCCCGCTGTCGGCGACGTTGCGCGCCCTGTTCCTGGTGCCGTGGCTGCTCCCGCTGATCGTGTCGTCCTCGACCTGGGCCTGGATGCTCAACAGCGACTCCGGTGTGGTCAACGCGGTGCTCGGCGCGTTCGGAGTCGGCCCGGTCAACTGGCTGACCTCGCCGGACTGGTCGCTGTGGTCGGTGATCGCCGCCAACATCTGGATCGGTGTCCCGTTCAACCTGGTGATCCTCTACTCCGGCCTCCAGTCGATCAGCCCGTCCGTCTACGAGGCCGCCGCCCTGGACGGCGCGTCGGGCTGGCAGCGGTTCTGGAGCGTGACCTTCCCCCTGCTGCGACCCGTCTCGGCGATCACGCTGCTGCTCGGGCTGGTCTACACGCTGAAGGTGTTCGACATCATCTGGATCATGACCAAGGGCGGGCCGAGCGGCTCCTCCACGACCCTGTCCACCTGGTCCTACCGGCTGGGTTTCGGGAACCTGGTGCCGTCCTTCGGCCCGGGAGCCGCGGTCGGGAACATCCTGATCGCGATGGCGCTGGTCTTCGGGCTTCTCTACATCCGCCTCCAGCGAAGGCAGGACCTCTCATGAGCACCCCGCGCCGCTGGTGGAAGACCGTGATCGGGCTCGCGCTGACCGGCGTGATGCTGTTCCCGGTCTACTGGATGATCAACGTGTCGTTCACCCGGGACCGCGACATGCGCAGGAGCCCGCCGTCGTGGTTCCCCGTACACGGAACCCTGGACGGCTACCGCGCGGTCCTCGACCAGCAGCTTCCCTACCTGGGCATCAGCCTGGTGGTCGGGCTGGGGACGGTGCTGCTGACCCTGGCGGTCGCGGCCCCGGCGGCGTACTCGCTGGCCAAGCTGCGCCCGCGCGGCGGCAGGGCCCTGAGCTTCGTGCTGCTGATCGCGCAGATGATCCCCGGCATCATCATGGCGATGGGCTTCTACGCCATGTTCCTCAACCTCGGCGTGCTCAACACGCTCCCCGGGCTGATCGTGGCCGACTCCACCCTCGCCGTCCCCTTCGCGGTGCTCATCCTCACCGCGTTCATGTCGGGCATCCCGCACGAACTCCTCCAGGCCGCCCGCGTGGACGGCGCCGGAGCCGTACGGGCCTTCTGGTCGATCGTCCTGCCCGTCAGCCGCAACGCGATCATCACGGTGTCGCTGTTCGCGTTCCTGTGGGCGTGGTCGGACTTCATCTTCGCCAGCACGCTCGACAGCGGAGGAGACCACCAGCCGATCACCCTGGGCATCTACCACTACATCGGCAACAACAACCAGCAGTGGAACGCGATCATGGCCACCGCCGTCGTCGCGTCGATACCCGCGGTCGTTCTCCTCGTCATCGCACAGCGCTACGTCACCGCCGGCGTGACCTCGGGCGCCGTCAAGGACTGACCGGGTCACCCTCCCACCGAAAGGATCGTCACTTCATGACCGCCGCCACAGGCCCGGTGTTCTCCCTGCGGGAAATCCCGTTCAGCTTCCGCGGGTCCTGGTTCGGCTTCTCACCGGTCATCGGCGAGAACACCTACGCCCAGGACGTCCACCTGGTCTCCCACCAGACCGGCATGCACCCGATCCTGCGGCTGGTCCCCACCGCCGGCAGCGTCGTCACCGCCACCCCGCACCGGCTCACCTGGGACTGCGACCCCGGGCGGATCGACCTCGCCTACGAGAACACCGACACCGTGCGGGTGCGCGGACGCGGAGTCGACCTGCGACTGCTGGCCGCCGACCCGGTCCTGACGCCGTTCAGCGGCCCCTACTTCTTCCAGGACCCCCGGGACGGGTCCGCGGTCTTCACCGTCTACCAGACCGGGCGCCGCTACCGCGTCACGCTCCTGGCCGGGCGGATCAGCGAACACCTGGGCGCGCAGGAGCTCGGCACCACCGAGCGGGGCGTCGTGGTCACCGGGGACGGGGACACGTGGGAGATCGCCGTCGAGGAGTTCGAGACCGCCCGCGCCCCGTACACGAGCGAGCACGACTTCGAGCAGGTGGCCGGCGCGGCCCGGCGCGACTACGAGGAGTACCTCGGCACCGTGGCACCCTGGCGGGACGACCGGACACCCGCCGCCGAACTCGCCGTCTACGTGCTGTGGTCGGCCACCGTACGCGCGACGGGGTTCGTCACCCGTCCGGCGGTGCTGATGTCCAAGCACTGGATGGACAAGGTGTGGAGCTGGGACCACTGCTTCAACGCGATCGCCCTCGCCGAGGGTCTGCCCTCGCTGGCGTGGGACCAGTTCCGGCTGCCCTTCGACCACCAGGAGGCCACCGGCGCGCTGCCCGACTCGATCACCCACTCCGAGATCCTGTACAACTTCGTCAAGCCGCCCATCCACGGCTGGGTCCTGCGGCATCTCCCGCCGGTGTCGGGAGAGGAACGAGCCGACGTCTACCGCCTGCTGGAACGGTGGACCACCTTCTGGCTCACCGCCCGGCGCGTGCCCGGACACGAACTGGCCCACTACCAGCACGGCAACGACAGCGGATGGGACAACGCGACCACGTTCGCGCCCGAACGCGTCGTCGAGACGGCCGACCTGGCGTCGTTCCTGATCCTCCAGATGCGCACGCTCGCCCGCCTGGCCGGCGAACTCTCCCTGCCCGGCGAGGCGGCCCGCTGGTCGCAGGCGGCCGACCGGATGGCCGAGGCGATGCTCGCCCGGCTGTGGCGCGGCGACCGGTTCGTCACCCGGAGCGCGGGCTCGGAGGAGACCTGGACCAGCAGCAGCCTGCTCGACCTCATGCCGATCGTGCTGGGCGAGGAACTGCCCCAGCACGTCCAGACGGCCCTGGCCTCCCGGATCAAGACCCACCTGACCGAATACGGACTCGCCACCGAACTGCCGACCTCACCGCATTACCAGGACGACGGCTACTGGCGCGGCCCGATCTGGGCCCCTTCGACGGTCCTGATCGAGGACGGCCTCCGCCGGGCCGGCCAGACCGTCCTCGCCGACGAGGTCAGCTCCCGGTTCCGCGCCCTGTGCGAGAAGTCGGGATTCGCGGAGAACTTCGACGCCCGCACCGGGACGGGGCTGCGCGATCGCGCCTACACCTGGACGGCCAGCGCGTATCTCATCCTGGCCGCCGCCCACATCCGCCGGGCGCCGTGAACCACATGCACCCGCCCGGCCGCGGCGGCCGCTCCCGTCCGGCGGGGACGCCCCCTGGAGCCGGTCGCCGAGGGGGCGGACCGGCTCCAGGGTCGCGTCACATCGTGGTCATCCCCGGGTCCACTTCTGGTTGGTGCCGCCGTGGCAGCTCCAGATGTGCACCTTGGTGCCGTTGGCGGTGCCGTAGCCGGACACGTCCAGGCACTTGCCGCTGCCGACCGCGGTGATGCTGTTGTCGGCGTTCAGGCGCCACTTCTGGTTGTTCTGGCCGTTGCAGTCCCAGATGATCACCGCGGCGCCGTCGGCGGTCCCGCCTCCGTTCACGTCCAGGCACTTGTTGCCGTACACCCGCAGCTCACCCGATGCGGTCGAGGTCCACTGCTGGTTGGGCCGCCCGTTGCAGTCCCAGATGTTCACCGCGGCGCCGTTGGCCTGCGAGGCGCCGGAGACGTCCAGGCACCGGCCCGACGCCACGCCCCGCAACGCGCTCGTGTTGGCGGTCGGGGTGGGGGTCGGAGTCGGGGTCGGGGTCGGGGTCACGCCGCCCAGTTCCTTGATGCGGATGTTGCGGTACGCCACCACGTCGGGGGACCCGTGATTCTGGATGCCGATGTAGCCCTGCTGCAGCGAGCGGGCCGGGTCGGTGTTGGTGAAGTCGTTGATCTTCGTGCCGTTCAGGAACACCTGCAGCCGCTCACCCTCCACCAGCAGCTCGTAGGTGTTCCACTGGCCCGGCGGGTTCAGCGCCGCGTCGCGTGCGGCGATGTCCGCCGCCTTGAACCCGTAGACCGCCCCGGTCGTCTTGTCCGCGCTGTCGGTCGCGTCGATCTGCACCTCGTGCCCGGTGTTGAGCGCCGTGTTCGGGTCGGTGGTGGCCGGGAACCCGACGATCACCCCGGAGTTGGAGTCGCCGTTCAGCCTCCAGTCGAGCTTGAGCGAGTACGACCCGAACTCCTTGGCGTTGTACCAGAGCATGCCCATGCCGCCCTGGGAGGTCAGCGTGGCGGAGCTGTTGGTGAACGACCCCGGCCCGGCCTGCGACCAGCCCGTCGTCGACCCGTTGTACAACGTCGTGTAGCCGGTCTCCGGACGGCAGTCGGCGTTGGTCGCCTTGGCCGCGTACCGGATCCCGCCCAGCAGCAGCGTGCGGAAGTTCGAGTCCGCGTACGACGCCTGGGTGTGCCCCAGGCCGGTGTAGAACGAGCGGCCGGACGCCATCGGACGGCACCAGGTGATCGGGTGGTCGCCCATGCCGCCGCCGCTGTAGGTGCTCTCGTCCAGGTTCTGCAGGACCCGCACGTTCGGGCGGGGGTTGCTCCGGAAGCTGTACCACTCGTCGGTCCGCGTCCAGGTCGTCCCCAGGTGAGCGGTCGCGGCGTGCGCCCGGTCCTCGTTGCGCACGGTGGCCTGCTGGATCGCCGGGTGGCTGTTGAACCAGGCGCCCACCAGCTGCCCGTAGTACGGCCAGTTGTACTCGGTGTCGGCGGCCGAGTGCACGCCCACGTAACCGCCGCCGCCGTCCACGTACGACTGGAAGGCGGACTGCTGGCTGTCGTTCAGCACGTCACCGGTGGTGTTGAGGAACACCACCGCCTTGTACCGGGAGAGGTTGGACGTGCTGAAGGCGCCGGCGTCCTCGGTGGCGGTGACGGTGAAGTCGTTGGCGGCCCCCAGGTCGCGGATGGTCTGGATCCCGACGGGGATCGCGTCGTGCCGGAACCCGGCCGTCTTGGAGAAGACCAGCACCTCGAAGGCGGCGGCCTGGGCGGGAAGCGCGGAGATCACGGTCGTGGCGGCGGCGGCGCTGAGCGCCAGCGCGGCCACCGACAGGCGTCGCAGCACGGAGGTCCTCCGGCCGCCACCCCCGTTGCGCCCGAGCGCGGCGGGGATCAGATGTCGAAGCATGGGTGTCCTTCCGTCGTGGCGCCCGGCGCGGCCCTTCCGGCGATGAGCCGGGCCGCTCCGGGCGCCACATCGATGACGTGCTCGTGGTGTGGTCGAGGTCGCGTGCTGTGGCGGATCGCCTCAGACGCGGGTCCACTTCTGGTTGTTGGCGCCCAGGCAGGTCCAGATGTACACCCTGGTGCCGTTGGCGGTGCCGCTGCCGGACACGTCCAGGCACTTGCCGCTGCCGACCGCGGTGATGGTGCCGTCGGAGTTGAAGCGCCACTTCTGGTTGTTCTGGCCGTTGCAGTCCCAGATGAGCACCGCGGTGCCGTCGGCGGTCCCGGCCCCGCTCACATCCAGGCACTTGTTGCCGTAGACCCGCAGCTCACCCGAGCTGTTGGAGGTCCACCGCTGGTTGGCCTGCCCGTTGCAGTCCCAGATGTTCACCGTGGCGCCGTTGGCCTGCGAGGCGCCGGAGACGTCCAGGCACCGGTTCGACCCCACTCCCCGCAACGCGCTCGTGTCACCGGAAGGCGTCGGCGTCGGCGACGGTGTCGGCGACGTGCCGGTGCCGAAGGTGAAGGCGTCCAGGTCGAACAGGTAGCCCTGGCCGGTCGCGCCGCGGAAGACGAGGTACAGCGTCGTGGCGCCGGACGGCGCGCCGCCGAGGTTCGCCGAGACGTCGGCAAAGGTCTCCCAGCTACCGGTGCTCGTGACGTTCACCGTTCCCAGCAGCGTGCCCGTGGCCGAGCCCGCCCGGACCTCGATCCGGCCGCCCACGCCCGCCGAGGACACCCGCGCGGTGAACCTGTTGGCGTTGCTCAGGTTGTACGGCGTGAAGGAGATCCAGTCGCCGTCGTCGACGAAGCCCACGGTCTTGCCGCCCTCGGCGCTGGCGTGGTCGGCCGTCTGCACGCCCTGCTGGGCGCCGAAGTGCTCGCCCTGCCGGTGCCGTGGCTGCAGCGTCCGGCTGCTGGTGGAGGTGAGGCCGCCCGCGTCGGTGTAGGAGGCCACGAAGACGCCGTAGATGTTCGCCGCGGTGTCGTGCTCGCCGTCGACCGGCACCGCGATGGAGCCGCTGCAGCCGGTCTTGGAGGTGATCTCGTGGGCATGGCTGTCATGGCCGAGCGAGTAGGTCACCGTCACTCTCGAACAGTCGATCGTGCCGTCCTCCGGATCGCTCACGGTGACCTGGAACGGCACCGTGTCACCGAAGGAGAACAGCTGGCCGTTGCCGGGGGTCGTGAGCGTCACGGCCGGGGCCGTGTTGCCGACGGACACGGCGACGCTCGCGCCTCCGGGCAGCCCCTGCGGGTCGCGGACGGTGAGCGTGGCGGTGTACGAGCCGTTGGTGGAGTAGGTCTTGGTCGGGTTGGCGGCGGTGGAGGTGGTGCCGTCGCCGAAGTTCCACGAGTACGACAGCGCGCCGCCCTCAGGGTCGGAACTGCCCGCCGAGGAGAAGTTCACCGTCAGCGGGGCCGGTCCCGAGGTCTTGTCGGCCGAGGCCTTGGCGATCGGGTTGCGGTTGGCGGCCTGGCCGATGTACTCGATCCGGTAGAGCGCCTGGTTGTTGCTTCCGGTGCCGTAGTCCAGCACGTACAACGCCCCGTCGGGGCCGAAGGCCATGTCCATCACCTGCGTGCCCGACCAGGGGAACGCGGAGATCTCCCCGTAGCCGCCGTCGCTCCTCACCTCGATGGCCTTGATCCAGCGGCGGCCGTACTCGCCGGCGAAGAACCGTCCGTCGAGAACCTGGGGGAACTTGACGCTGGAGTTCAGGTTCGCGTCGAACCGGTAGACCGGGCCGCCCATCGGCGACTCCGAGCCGCTGCCGAACTCCGGCGGCGAGCCGGAGTCACCGGCGTACTTGATCCACGCCGGCTTGGCCGGGGGCAGCGTGGTCAGGCCGGTGTTGCGGAAGGAGTTGTTGGTCGGGCCCCCCGCGCAGTTGTACTTCGGGCCGGTGCTGTTGGAGGCGAAGTTCCACTCGTTGTAGGTCTCGTTGGTGGTGTTGGAACCCGTGCAGTACGGCCAGCCGTAGTTGCCGGCGGCGGTGATGCGGTTGAACTCCACCTGCCCGCTCGGTCCCCGGCTGGAGTTGGTCGACCCCGAGTCCGGCCCGTAGTCGCCCAGGTAGACGACGCCGGTCGCCTTGTCGACGCTCATCCGGAACGGGTTGCGGAGACCCATCGCGTAGATCTCCGGCCGCGTCCTCGCCGTCCCCTGCGCGAACAGGTTGCCGCTGGGGATCGTGTAGGTGCCGTCCGCCTGCGGCTTGATCCGCAGGAGCTTGCCGCGCAGGTCGTTGGTGTTGCCGGCCGAGCGCTGGGCGTCGTACTGGGGATTGCGGTTGGTCCGCTCGTCCAGCGGGGAGTAGCCGGCCGACTCGAAGGGGTTGGTGTCGTCGCCGGTGGTCAGGTACAGGTTGCCCTGCGCGTCGAAGTCGAGGTCACCGCCCGCGTGACAGCACTGGCCGCGGTCGTTGGCGACCCGCAGGACCACCTTCTCGCTGGCCGTGTCGAGCGTCTCATCCGATTTGAGGGTGAACCGCGACAGGTAGAACTCGCCCTTCCACTGGTCGAACTGCGCCTGGGTGCCGGTGGCCGGGGCGTCGCCGGTCGGCGTGCTCAGCCGTGGGGAGTAGTACAGCCAGACGTGCCGGTTCGTGGCGAAGTTCGGGTCGACCGCCACCCCCTGGAGGCCCTCCTCGTCGTGGGCGTAGACGTTGAGCCTGGCGGCCACCTTCGTGTTGCCGTTGACGTCGGTCACGCGCAACGTGCCGTCGCGGGCCGTGTGGAGGACCGATCGGTTCGGCAGCACGGCCAGTGACATCGCCTCGCCCAGTTCGCCGCCGCCCGTCGCGAGCGGCACCTGCTGGTAGTCGGACGCCGGGATGTTCAGCGCGAGCGCCTGGGATTGCGCACCCGCCCCACCGGCGCCGGATGACGACGCGTGCAGGGCGGGGGTGGCCGCGAGGGTGGAGGTGACCGGGGCGACGAGGGTGAACGCCGCGGCCAGCGCCGCGGAGATGATACCGGTCAGGACCGGTCTGCGCCCCTTGGCGGGCGAAGGTGGTTGCACAGTGGTTCCTTCGGGGGTGGGGGGTGGGTCAGGTCACGCCCTCCTCAGGTGGGTGACACCCTCCCGAGGAGGAGACCGTCGTCGAACGGGGAGGTGTACGACGACGGCTGTGCGGATCCGGCTACGAGGGCGGCCGGATCATGCCGCTCCGCGGCATGACGACCGTGACGGGTGGGCCGGTGGAGGCGATCTCCTGGTCATCACGACGCCGACGGGGACGGCCACGCCGGATCGGGGCCGACCTCGTCCGCGGAACTCGTCCGCGGAGCTCGTTCGATCGGGCACGTGCTTCTCCCAGGATGGCGTGCCTCGCCGGTGACACCACGAAAGAGGGCGTGGTGCGGCAAGGCGGTGGATGTCGACATGGCCGACCACGACATGGAGGGCCGCGAAGCGCCTCCACGTCCCGCTCGGGTGATCCGGCCAGGGAGGTACCGGAAGGAGCACCCGGGACCTCACTACCAATTACGTTCCGACCGCTTATGCCCGTCAAGGCCTTAAGCCTACTTATTTCACAATATGCACACCGAGATTCTGGCCGCGGTGAGCCGCTTTTCGCTTTCACCTGCGACGATGTCCGCCATGTTGCCGTCCGCACCGAAACCTCCCGCATGAAACGTTCATATGTGTCGTACTGATCCGGAACCGCCTGATCCGCCGTGAAGACGACCTCGACGACCACCGCGGCGAGATCCGGCGGCGGCGAGGCCTGCTCCCCCTGCGCCAACCCCGGCACAGGCGCTGGATCTCCGCCTTGGCGCCGACGTCGACGACCGGCCCGGAGTGGGCCGCGCGGAGCTCCTTTCCTCCACGGGCGACGGGCCCGCCCCGCGGTCGGGGGCGGGCCCGGCCCGGCTCAGTACTGGCGGGTGGGCAGGGCTTCCTTGGCCTGCTCCTGGGTGAAGGTGGTCTCCTCGGTCACCACCCGA
>NZ_JBRIQO010000054.1:0-31945 GCF_052983175.1 Streptosporangium sp. G12
CCGGGGACGGTGTGGGAGAGTAGGTCACCGCCGGACAATCTTTTGAGGGCCTCCACCGTTGGTGGGGGCCCTCAGGCTTTCAAGATTTCAAGAGGGAAGGGCCTCCACCACAGGTGGGGGCCCTTTTCGCGTTAAAGGGTGTCGGGGGTTCTGTGGAAGCGGCGGTTACCGGGTCGACCGGGACCACGACACCCAGGACGCGAAACCCTAGACGTGGAGCTCGCCGGAAAGAACGGTCACCGCGTTTCCCGCGAGTTCGACCCGGTCGCCCCGTACAGCCGTGCGGACCACGCCCCCACGCTGTGACAGCTGGGCGCCCACCAACCTGTCGGAGCCGAGCTTGGCCGACCAGTACGGCGCGAGCGCGCAGTGGGCGGAGCCCGTGACCGGATCCTCAGGGACTCCAACCTTGGGAGCGAAGAACCGGGACACGTAGTCGGCGCCGGGGCGCGAGGCCCGAGCCGTCACGATGACTCCCCGCGCGTCGACGGCCTCCAGGGCGCGGAAGTCAGGGGCGGCGGCGAGCACGGCGTCCTCGGACTCGACCTCCACGAGGTAATCCCAAATATTTTTTCCTGTCCAAACAGGTTTAACTCCGAGCGCATCGATCAGTCCCCTAGGAGGGATCGTCGCTTGGAGTACTTTTGCTGGGAAATCCATGCTGATTAAGTCGTATTTATCCCTGGTCACGGACAGGATTCCGCTCTTCGTTGAGAATTCGAGGGTTTCTGGGACCGTTCCCGTGGAATACAGCACATGCGCCGCGGCCAGGGTCGCATGCCCGCACAGGGCCACCTCGGTCACCGGCGTGAACCAACGGAGCGGGTACGGTCCGCCGTCCTCCGCTCCGAGCAGGAAGGCTGTCTCGGAGTGCCTCATCTCCGCCGCCACGGACTGCATCCAGGTGTCAGGGACCGGATTGCTGAGTACGCAGACCCCGGCGGGGTTACCCTTGAAAAATTCATCGGTAAACGAATCGACCGTGTAGACGAGCATGACGCGATGCTAGCGGCGCCGGAGATATCGGTTGAAGTTGGGTCAGGAGATCAGGCAAAGTCGGGGATCAGGCAAACCAGTGCGGTAGCCGTACAAAGTGGAAATAAGCGCTGGGCGTGTCGCATGGCGAACTTCTTGTCGTCGGTTACCGTCCAAGGTGTAGGGACAGGCCGGATACGGCGTGGTCCTGGCGAAAGGACGAGCCGATGGGGGCAGTGCGCAAGGTGGCGAGCTACCTTGGCCTGGGCGGGGCCGAGCATTATGACGAGTCCTACGACTACGAGGACGAGGTCGAGGGCGAAGAGGAAGACTGGCAGTCTGCCTCGGAGCGTGCGGCCAAGCGCTGGCGCGCGATGAACGAGCCCTCGCGGATCGTGATGCTGACACCGATGAAGTACAACGACGCACCGGTCATCGGACAGCACTTCCGCGACGGCCAGACCGTCATCATGGATGTCAGCGGTATGAGCACCGCAGAGGCCACCCGCATGGTCGACTTCGTCGCGGGGCTGGCGTACGGCTGCGAGGGGCGCATCGAGCGGATCGCGGAGAAGGTCTTCCTGCTGGCCCCCGCCGAGGTGGAGATCACCAACGGTTGACGCCTGGCACGGCCTCGCCGGTACGGGTCCTGAGCGATCGGATCCGTACGGGTGCGAGGCCGGCCTCGGCGAAGGACCGCGCACCGATGGCGAGGCCGCGTGTCCGACGGTGACCGGTCAGCCCGCTCGGGGGCCCCGGCGGAGCAGGCGGGTGAGCTCGGCCAGGTCGGAGGTCGCTGTCTTGATCCGGCCCTCAGACTCGTGGGCGTACTCATGCAGTGCCCACACCGCGCCCTGGGCGAGTTCCCTGAGCTCGGCGAGCTGGGTGATGACGTATTCGGCGTCCGCTCGCTCACGCTGCCGCCTGCGCCACAGCCTGTAGGCGCCTCCCGCGGCGGGCAGGAGTGCGAGCGGCGCGAGAGGGAGGACGGGAAGGACGAGCACGACCACCAGGATCACCGGGGCCAGGGCGAGCAGCACGTAGGCCGCCCAGGGACGGCCACGAGCCGGCGCTCCCTCGGTGGCGATCCGCTCCTCGGCGGCCCTCATCGACTCGGGATCCGGGCCCTCGGGCCTGAGCGTCACCTGGTGGCCGAGGATCGGCATGGTGACCGACTCGGGTGCCTCGGCCCGGGTGGTCTCGGCGAGGGTCTCGGCCGCGGCCCGCACGATGGGCGCGGCCACGTGCAACGCGATCGCGGCCAGGTAGGGGTGGGAGCCGGGGCGCAGGTCGCCGAGCAGGTGGACGGCGAGCGGCCTCATCGGTCGTTCGTGGATGCCGGAACCCGTCAGCTGGCGGAGAACGGTCAGCGGCTCGTCCTCGCTCCACACGACGGCCGCCTCGCCGGAACGGTCCGCCTGCGCGGCGGTGACGAGCGCGAGGCCACCCAGGTCACCGGCTGTTCCCTCCGTACGGTCGCGCGCCTCATCGAGCGCGCCACCGGCCGCCCGAGCCGCGGAACCGCTCACGGAATCGGTCTTCCCGGCGGTGGCGCCATCGCCTCCCCTGCTCTCGCGGGCCGAGGTGATCGCGGCGCAGCGGTCGAGCAGGTGGGCCAGCCGGGCTGCGGCGTGTACGGGGGCGGCCAGCTCGGGGAGTTCGGCGAGCTCCGTGAAACCGGCCAGGGCCGGTGACACGGCGGTGGAGGGTTCGTCGGGGATCAGCGCGCGCAGCCACCGGTCGGGCTCGGAGGCGGGAGAGGCGGCCACCGCGTCGAGCTTGCGGAGAACGAAGATCTTGCCTGCCGGGCCGTACGCCCCGCGGGCGGCGGCGAGCCAGAGCGCCCGCTGGCCGTGGGTCACCGGGCGGTCCAGGGACAGCTCGCCGAAGGCGGTGCCGAGCCACGAGGCGTGGATGCGGTCGCCCTGGCCGGCCACGGCGAGGGCGAGGCAGAGGAAGAGCGCGGTCCGCTGCTCGTCACGCTGCGCGGCGCGGGCGAGGGGTTCGAGCGACTCCTCGCCGCGCATGAGCAGCACGAGCGCCTCGACGGCCGGAGCCAGCCAGTGGCCGGACACGTCTTCGAGGCCCGCCGGTACGCCGGTGGGGACGATGCCGGCGGCCAGGTCGGTGAGGAGCGCGTCGGCACAGCGGCGCAGCTCTGTCTCGGCGGGTGGAGCATCGGCGTGTGGGACATCGATGCGCGAGACCGCGGTGTCCATGCTCGCGATGTTCGTGCCCGTGGTCAGGCCGGTGTCCACGTCCGCGGTCGGATCCGTGTCCGCTACGACCAGATCCGCCTCCAACGCCGCGGCCAGGTCGGTGCTCACGCTCGTGCCCAGGCCCACGGTCAGCTCGGTGCTCAGGCTCGCGGTGTCCGTGCTCACGTTCGCGGTCAGGTCCGTGCTCAAGGCAGAGAGCTCCCCGAAGTTGTGACCGATGACCGCGCCAGCGTATTGCGCTTCGGACATCCCCGCAGGGAGGCGCGCCGAACATGACTTTGCCAGACGATCGCCTTCATTTTCGCAATAAAGACGATCATCTGGTGGACAGGTTACATGCGCTCGGGTGCCGGGACGCCGAGAAGGCTCAGGCCGGTCTCCAGAACCTTCAGGGTCAGCGCGCACAGGGCGAGCCGCGAGGCGCGAGTGGCCGCGTCGACGTCGTCCTTCAGCACCGGGCAGTTCTCGAAGAACGTGGTGAAGGCGCTCGCGGTGTCGAAGAGGTAGGAGGCCATCTTGTGCGGCGCCGAGTTCTCCGCCATCTCCTCGACGACCGAGCCGAACCCGAGGAGTTGCAGCGCCAGGGCGCGCTCGGCCGGGTGACCCAGCACGATCGGGCCGGTCGTCTCGGCCGGGGTGACCCCGCCCTTGCGGAAGATGGAACGGATGCGGGCCTGGGCGTACTGCAGGTAGGGGCCGGTGTTGCCGGTGAGGGCGAGCATGCGGTCGAAGTCGAAGACGTACTCGCTGTCGTGGCTGACCGACAGGTCGGCGTACTTGACCGCGCCCATGCCGACGGCGTGCGCGATCTCCGTGCGCTCGGCGTCGGCGTAGTCGCTGTTCCTGAGCACCTCGGCGGCCCTGGTCTCGGCCTCGTCGAGCAGCTCCACGAGCTTGATGGACTTCCCGCTCCTGGTCTTGAACATCTTGCCGTCGGAGCCCAGCACGCTGCCGATCTGGATGTGCTCGGCCCTGACGTGGTCGGGCAGCCAGCCCGCCAGCCTGGCCGAGTCGAACACCATCGACATGTGCAGCGACTGGGTCACGCCGATCACGTAGAGGATGCGGTCGGCCTTGAGATCCTGGACCCGGTAGCGGATCGTGGCCATGTCGGTGGTGCCGTAGCCGTAGCCGCCGTCACTCTTGCGGATCATCAGGGGCAGCGGCTGGCCCTCGCGGCCGGTGTAGCCGGGCGGGAAGACGCAGAGCGCGCCGTCGCTGAGGACGGCGATGCCGCGCTCCTGCAGCTCGTCGCAGACCTGGGCGAGCACGTGGTTGTACATGCTCTCGCCGGCGATGTCGTCGTTGGTCAGCGTCACACCGAGCTGGGCGTAGACCTTGTTGAAGTAACGGACCGTGGCGTTCATGAAGATGTGCCACAGGCGCATCGTCTCGGGCTCTTCGGCCTGCAGGGTGACGACCCGGCTGCGGGCGCGCTTGTTGAACTCGGGATCGGTGTCGAACTTCAGACGGGCGGCCTGGTAGTAGGGGTTGCCCTCGCCGGCCTCCAGCTGGGCGACGGCGGCCTCCTCGCCGATGTCGAGCAGGTGCTCGATGAGCATGCCGAACGGCGTGCCCCAGTCACCGAGGTGGTTCTGCCGGATGACCTTGTGGCCCAGGTGCTCGTGGACCCTGGCGAGCGCGTCACCGACGATCGTCGTGCGCAGGTGGCCGACGTGCATCTCCTTGGCCGCGTTGGGCGCGGAGTAGTCGATCACGACGGTCTGCGGCGAGGCGGACAGGCTCACGCCGGTGCGCGGGTCGGCCAGGATCTCGGAGGCGCCGGCCGCGATCCACTCGTCGGAGAGGGTGAGGTTGAGGAAGCCGGGGCCGCTGACCTCGACGGTGCCGGGGAACGGGTCGTCCTGGGCGTCTCCGGCCCGCCCGGTGAGATGCTCGGCGATCTCCTGGGCGACCTCCCGCGGTGCCCGTCGCAGTCGCTTGCTCAGGCTCATCGCCACGTTCGCCTGGTAGTCGGCGAACTGCGAGGGACGGATCAGCGGGTCTGCGTCGGAGTACTCCGCACCGAAGGCGGCGGCCAGTGCCTGCTGGACGCGCTCGGTCAGTGCGAGCTGCGGGTCGGTCATGCTCCAAGGGTATCGGCTGGCCGGTCCTGAACCGATTTGATATCACCCGGGATCGGCTCCGTACGGCGGGATCGCGCGATCATGAAGACGCCCGTCAGCACGACCCCGGCGGCGACGCCGAGCCCGGCCGCGGTGAGACCGGCGGCGGGGCCACCGAGGGTGAGCGCGAAGAACTCGCGGGCGAACGGGACGGCGAGGGTGAGCGCGAACAGCCCGGCCATCGAGGCCACGAGCACCACCCGCCACCAGACGTACGGGCGGGCGACCAGGACCAGCACCCACCAGGCGGCGACGAACAGCGTGATCACCGCGGAGGTGCGGCTCTCCTCCAGGGTGGCGGACCCGCTCTGGGCGATCCAGTACGACAGGTAGACGGCGGCGGCGCAGACGATCCCGGCGGGGACCGCCAGGCGGAGCACGCGGGGCACGAAGCCGCTCCTGGCGCGCTCGTTGCTCGGCGCGAGCGCGAGGAAGAAGGCGGGGATGCCGATCGTCAGGGCGTTGACCAGCGTGGAGTGCCGGGGAGCGAACGGGAACGCGAGCCCGATGACCCCGGTGAGCAGGGAGAGCACGATCGCGTAGAAGGTCTTGGTCAGGAAGAGCCCGGCGACCCGCTCGATGTTGGCCAGCACCCGGCGGCCCTCGCCCACCACGGAGGGGAGGCCGGCGAAGCCGTCGTCCATCAGTACGATCTGGGCGACCGCCCGGGTGGCGCCGCTGCCGGAGCCCATCGCCACGCCGAGGTCGGCGTCCTTGAGCGCGAGCACGTCGTTCACGCCGTCGCCGGTCATCGCGACCGTGTGCCCGCGCGACTGGAGCGCGCCGACGAACAGCCGCTTCTGGTGCGGGCTGACCCGGCCGAAGACGGTGTTGGCCTCCATGATCTCGGCGAGCTTCTCCGGGTCGTCCTCCGGCAGGGTGCGGGCGTCCACCGCGCGCTCCCCGCCGGGGATGCCCAGGGAGGTGGCGATGGCCGACACCGACTCGGGGTTGTCGCCGGAGATGACCTTGACGGTGACGTGCTGCCCGGCGAAGTAGGCGAGGGTCTCGGCCGCGTCCGGGCGGATCCGCTGCCTGAGCACGACGACGGCCGCGGCCTCGACGGTGCCGAGGTCGTCGGGATCGCGCAGCGAGGTGACCCGGCACAGGGCGAGCACCCGCAGGCCGGTGGCGGCGAGCACCCCGGCCTCGTCGTACGCGGGGGTGCCGGGCGGCAGGAGGACGTCGGGGGCGCCCAGGACCCAGCCGCCGTGGTCGTCGAACCCGGCGCCGCTCCATTTGCGGGCCGAGGAGAAGGGGACCTTCGCGGTGGCGGTCCAGCCGGGCGAGTCGGGGTAGCGGGCCTGGACGGCGCGGGCGGTGGGGTTGGGGTCGGGGTCGAGGTTGGCCAGCGCGGCCAGGGCCTCGTGCACGGGCAGGTCGTCGCGGAGCGGGCGGACCTCGTCGAGTTCCATGCCGCCCGAGGTGAGGGTGCCGGTCTTGTCGAGGCAGAGCGTGTCGACCCGGGCCAGGATCTCGATCGCGGGTAGTTCCTGGACCAGGCAGTGGCGCCTGCCCAGCCGGATCACGCCGACGGCGAAGGCGATGCTGGTCATCAGGACCAGGCCCTCGGGGATCATGGTGACGATGCCCGCGACCGTGCCGGTGACGGCCTCGCCGACGCTCGTCTGCCTGCTGACCTGGCTCCAGGTGAGCAGGGCACCGATCGGGATGACCAGCCAGGTCACGTACTTGATGAACCGCGTGACGCCTTCGCGCAGCTCCGAGTGGGACAGGCTGAACGCGCTGGCCTCCTCGGCGAGCCTGGCCGCGTAGGCGTCGCGGCCGACCCTGGTCGCGACATAGGAGCCTCTTCCCGCGACCACGAAGCTGCCGGACAGGACCTCGTCGCCGGGACGCTTGTGCACCGGGTCGGCCTCGCCGGTGAGCAGCGACTCGTCCGCCTCCAGGCCGTCGGCGTCCACCATCTCGCCGTCGACCAGCAACTGGTCGCCGGGGGAGAGCAGGACGAGATCGCCGAGCACGACCTGCCGGGGTGGGATCTCGGTGTCGGCGCCGTCCCTGCGGACCCTGACCGGGGACTCGTTGACGATGGCGAGCCGGTCGAGGGTGCGCTTGGCGCGGAGCTCCTGGACGATGCCGATGCCCGCGTTGGCCACGATCACCAGTCCGAAGAGCCCGTCCTGCCACTCCCCGAAGATCATGATCAGCACCCAGAGCGCACCGATCACCCCGTTGAAAAGGGTGAGGACGTTGGCCCTGACGATCGCCGAGACCGACCTGCTCGACCGGCGCCTGACGTCGTTGACCTGCCCGGCGACCACGCGCTCGGCGACCTCGGCCGCGGTCAGCCCCCGTTCCGCCACCTGCTCCACGCGGCCCCCCGCCGATCGACTGGGACTCAGGGTACGCGGGGCCGGAGAACGCGGTGGGAGGTGCCACCCGATACGCCGGAAATATCACCACAGGTGGGCGGAGCGTACACGAGATGTCACCAGAGGCGGTGCGGGCGGGGAGTGGAGGCGAGACGCTCGCCGATGCGGTTCACCACGCCCTCCTGGGCCAGTCTGGCCGCGAGCACGCAGGCGGAACTCACCCCCTTGGCGTGCGAGGCGCCGTGCGCGATGACCACGGTGCCGTTCAGGCCGAGCAGCACGGCCCCGCCGTGAACCTCGGGGTCGAGCCGCCGGTAGAGCTCCCTGATGCGCCTCTTCTGCAGCAGTCCGCCCACCCTGGCCGCCCGGCTCTCGTTGATCGTCTCGCGGAGCTCGGCGAAGGCGTAGCGGACGCTGCCCTCCATGGTCTTGAGCGCCACGTTGCCGGTGAAGCCGTCGGCGACGATGACGTCCACGGTGTGGGTGAGCAGGTCGTGGCCCTCGATGTTGCCCGCGAAGTCGAGCCCCGGGGCGGCCGACAGTAACTCGTGGGCCCGCTTGACGAGCTTGTTGCCCTTCTCCGGTTCGCTGCCGATGGTCAGCAGGCCGATCCTGGGCTTCTCGATGCCCAGGGCGGTCTCCGCGTAGGCGGCGCCGAGGTGGGCGAACTGCACCAGCATCTCCGGCTTGACCTCGGCGTTCGCCCCGGCGTCCAGCAGGACGGTCGGGGTGGGCCTGGTCGGCAGGGCGACGGCGATGGCGGGCCTGAGCACTCCCGGCTGGCCGCGGAGCCTGAGCTTTCCGGTGGCCACGATCCCGGCGGTGGAACCGGCGGAGACCACGGCGCAGGCGTCGCCCCGGCGTACGAGGTGGCAGGCGATGGCGATGCTGGAACGCGGCCGGCGCAGGCTGGCGAGGGCGCCCTCGTCCATGGCCAGGGCCTCCTCGGCGCGGACGATCGGGATCTCGGTGGTCGCGTCGTACCGGGAGAGCGCCTCGGACAGAGGGCGGGGGGCGCCGACGAGCACGACGGAGATCCCGTGCTCTCGTACCGCCCGCACGGCTCCCGCCACGATCTCGTCGGGGGCGTTGTCGCCGCCCATCGCGTCCAGGGCGATCGGCATGGCGCCGGGAGCGTCGGTCTCAGGCAAGCGGTCACCTCGTGCGGGATGGTTTGTCCGCATCGTAGGCGGGCTCAGGACCGGATCGTTCCGTGGGGCCGATCAGGGAGTGCCGGGGAGATTCCAGTCGCTTCTCTCCCGCGAGACGATGATCTTGCCGAAGGTGGCCCGGCCGACGACCCTGATGACCGGGCCGTCGCCGTCGCCCGCGCCGCCGGAGACGCTGCGCTTGGCGAACAGCGCGCCGACCTCGTCGATGACGTGGGCGTCGTGGGGGACCCTGACGATCAGCTTGCCGCAGTAGGAGTTGACCTCAAGGGTGATCTCCCGGCCCGGCAGCACCGCGTCGGAGAGGTCGACGATCAGCGCGCCGAAGGTGGCGCGCAGCGCGGTGTGCCGCCCGGCGATCCAGCGTCCGCCGCGCACGACCTTGCTGAAGACGGCGGCGACCTCCTGCCGCTCGGCGGCGACCCCGCGGGCGGGCGCGGTGATGTCGGGCAGGTCGCGGGTGAGGGGGACGAGGTCGTCCGTCGTGACGGCGGTGTAGGCGGCCTCCAGCCGGTCGGCGTGCTCGACGCTGGTCAGGCGGCCGGCGGCGAACGCCTCACCCAGCACCGCGGCCACATGGTCGCGATCGGCGTCTGAGGCGCGCAGGACGGGGTCATAGGACGTCATGACCGCGAGTGTACGACCATTCAAGATATATCGCGATGCTTGTTTCATGAAGAAGTCGCCGAGATATGGAACCGGTCACAGGGGGGTTTACGTCCGGTATATAAGTGGTCAAAGACGCACGAGAGGCAGCTGAGGTTTACCGCAACAAGAACAAAAAAACGAAACATGGGATTGGTGATCTTGAACGAAGCTTCCAAACGCGGGTTCCGGGCCTACACCGCGAAACACCTCGACGACCTGCTGCGCAGAGGCGGCCTGGGTGACGACGAGCGGCTGCGGATCAGAGCGGTGGCGACGGTGCTGCCCTTCCGCACCAACGCCTACGTGGTGGACCGGCTCATCGACTGGTCGGCCGTCCCGGAGGACCCCATCTATCGGCTGGTCTTCCCCCAGGAGGACATGCTGCCCGAGGCGGACGTCACCAGGCTGGCGGGCCTGCTGCGGGCCGGCGCGGGGAACGCCGAGATCCAGGCGGCGGCGAACAAGGTCAGGATGAGGCTCAACCCGCACCCCGCCGGTCAGCTCGACCTCAACGTCCCGCGCGTCGGCACCGAGCCGGTGCCCGGCATGCAGCACAAATATCCTGAGACGGTGCTCTTCTTCCCCAAGCAGGGGCAGACGTGCCACGCCTACTGCACCTACTGCTTCCGGTGGGCCCAGTTCATCGGGGAGCCCGACCTGAAGTTCGCCTCCGACGACGTCGACGCCCTCGTCCGCTATCTCAAGGACCACCCCGAGGTGACCAGCGTGCTGCTCACCGGCGGGGACCCCATGATCATGGGTGAGCCGGTGCTCCGCCGCTATCTGGAGCCGCTGCTCGGCATCGAGCAGCTCGAGTCCATCCGCATCGGCACCAAGTCGCTGGCCTACTGGCCGCAGCGGTTCGTCTCCGACCCCGACAGCGACGACACGCTCCGCCTGTTCGCCTCGGTGGTCGACGCGGGCAAGAACCTGGCCTTCATGGCGCACTTCTCGCATCCCCGGGAGCTGGACCTTCCGATCGTCGAGGCCGCCGTCGCGGGGATCACGGCCACCGGCGCGGTCGTCAGGACGCAGGCGCCGCTGATCCGGTCGATCAACGACGACCCCGGGACCTGGTCGTCCATGTGGCGCAGGCAGCTCACCATGGGCATGATCCCGTACTACATGTTCGTCGAGCGCGACACCGGCCCGCAGGACTACTTCGCGGTGCCGCTCGCCAGGGCCTACGAGATCTTCAGGGACGCCTACGCGAGCGTTTCCGGGCTGTGCCGCACCGTGCGGGGCCCGTCGATGTCCGCCACGCCCGGCAAGGTCTGCCTGGACGGCGTCGCCGAGGTCGCGGGGCAGAAGGTCTTCGTGCTCCACCTCATCCAGGCGCGCGATCCGGAACTGGTCGGCCGCCCCTTCTTCGCGAGATACGACCCGAACGCCGTGTGGCTCACCGATCTGCGCCCGGTCTTCGCCGACCGTTTCCCCTTCGAGCCCGCCACCGTCGCCCCCCAGCGACTGTCGGCCTGATCCGCCCCCCGGCGGCACGGGGACCCGTGGATCGCGCACGGCGACGGTGAAGGCCGGTGAGGGGTCGTGGGCGGTGGGGAGGCCGGCCGGTGCGCACGGCCGGCCCCCCACCGCCTCAGCGTCCCGGGCCCCGCACGGAGGTGCGACGGGCGATCTCGGCCTGGAGTCTGGCCATCTGCCAGTGCAGCTCGATGAGCTGCTCGGTCAGCTGGAGACGCGGAATCTCTGACGGGTCCTCGACGGACAGGTGGTCGATCGCGGTGGACAGCTCTCGCATCGCGCGCCCCCACTCCATGACGGCTTCCTTGGATCGAAACAACGTTCGAATCATACCGGAACACCGAACACGCTGTCAGTCCATTGCCTCCCGTGTCCCACCCCCGGGGCGTGCCGTACTCGCTAGTTCTGGTATTCGGGCGTCACGTATCCGCGGGCCAGGGTGTGGGCGGTGATGTTGAAGCCCACCACGGCGGGCGGGGTGTCGGTGTCGACGCCGAGTTTCTCCACGTCGAGGGCGTGCACCGCGAAGATGTAGCGGTGCGGGGGCCCGGGCGGCGGTGCGGCGCCGCCGTAGGCGTTGTGGCTGTAGTCGTTGCGTCCGTGCACGCCCACGCCGCCGTCGCCGGCACCCGCGCCGGCGGGCAGCTCGGTCACGTCGGCCGGGATGTCGAACAGCAGCCAGTGCCAGAACCCGCTGCCGGTGGGGGCGTCGGGGTCGAAGCACGTCACGGCGTAGCTGAGGGTGCCCTCGGGGGCGCCGGACCAGCGCAGGTGGGGAGAGACGTTCTGGCCGGTGGAGCCCCAGTCGTTGAACACGTGGGCCTCCGCCATGCGTTCGCCGTCGCGGACGTCGTCGCTCTCGACGGTCAGCGCGGGAACCTGGGGCAGGAAGTCATACGGAATCGGTGGCCGCGTGGACACGATTCACCTCCGATGGAAGCGTCTTGTCGGTCGCTCCTCATCCTGCCCTGCCACCGGGCCCCGTAGCGATCAGAGGCCGGGCGATTGGACGCCGTGGTGATCGGATCGCGTCGCGGGCGGCGCGATCAGACCTTGTTGTAGGCGGCGAGGACCGTCTTCGGGTCGCCGTCCATCCTGATCTTGCCCTTGTGCAGCCAGATGACCCGGTTGCAGGTCTCCTCGATCACGTCGAGGTTGTGGGCGACCAGGAAGACGGTGCCGGCCTCGTCGCGCATCTTCTTGATGCGGTCCTGGCTCTTGCGCCGGAACTCGCGGTCACCGGTGGCCAGGGCCTCGTCGATGAGCAGCACGTCGTGGGACTTGGCCGAGGCGATGGCGAAGCGGAGCCTGGCGCCCATGCCCGAGGAGTAGGTCGACATGGGGAACTGCACGAACTCCCCGATGCCGGAGAAGTCGACGATGTCGTCGTACTTCTCCTTGACCTGCGCGGGGTTCATGCCCATCGCGTAACAGCCGAGCACGATGTTGCGCTCGCCGGTGAGCTCGCGCATCAGCGCGGCGTTGACGCCGAGCAGGGAGGGCTGGCCGTCGGTGTAAACAGCGCCGGAGTGCGGGGGCAGGAGCCCGGCGATGGCGCGCAGCAGCGTGGACTTGCCGGAGCCGTTGCGGCCGACGATGCCGATGGCGTCGCCGTGGCGGGCCACGAAGGACACGCCGCGCACGGCGTGGACCTCCTTCATCTGCGGCCGTCCCTGGCGCTTGACGAGGCGCATGAGGGCGTTGACGGCGTTGCCCTTCTCCGTGTCGCTGGCCGCGCCGTACACCCGGTAGATGATGTGCAGGTCGTCCACGATGACCGTGGGTGTGCCCTCGCGCTCGTCGGCGGGCGCGGGGGCGGGTTCCGGGTTGGGGTGCACCCTGACGTCCGTGCTCGGCACGGCGGGCTCCTCGGCCTTCACTCGGGACAGCTCCTCGGTCAACTCAGCCACGGCCGTACTTCTCCTCGGCTCGCCAGAAGTACCAGAACCCGCCGAGCAGAGCGAACACCGCCCAGAATACGCAGACCGCCCAGATGTAGGGCCGGGGGTCGTGGGTATGCATGAGCAGGTCCCGCATGAGCTCGATGTACGCGGCGGCCGGGTTGAAGTACATGATGTCGGCGACCCACTGGGGGAGGCCGGCGCCGCCGGGGCCCACGACCTTGTCCTCGATGGAGAAGAAGACGCCGGAGGCGTAGAGCCAGGTGCGCATGATGAAGGGCAGCAGCTGGTTCAGGTCGCGGGCGGTGGAGCCGAACCGGGCGAGCACCAGGCTCGCGCCGATGTTGAACATGGTCTGCAGCGCCAGGGCGACCGGGATCAGCAGCCAGTACAGGGTGATGGGCTCCTTGGTGAGCAGCACCAGCCCGAACAGCACGCCCATGGAGATGAGCAGCTGCTGGAACTCCTGGATCGTGTAGGCGAGCGGGAGCGCGGCGCGCGGGAAGTGCAGGGCGCGGATGAGCGACAGGTTGCCGGAGATCGCCCTGGCGCCACCGCTCACCGAGCGCTGGGTGTAGGTGAAGACGAACATCCCGGTGATGAGGAAGGCCGGGTAGTTCTCGATGCCCTTGCTCGCGCCGAGGATCAGGCCGAACATCAGGAAGTAGATGGCGGCGTTGAGCAGTGGCGTGATGACCTGCCACAGCTGGCCCAGGGCCGAGTTGCTGTACTTCGAGACGTTGCGCGACGTGGCGTACGTCATGATGAAGTGCCGTCGGTCCCACAACTGGCGCAGGTAGACGGGCAGACTCGGGCGTGCGATGGCACGCCGAAGTCCGTGGCGCGCGGCGAGCTTGGCCAGCGGCTCTTGCCCCTGCTCGGGGGTGCCGTTACTCGGGCCGCCCGCCTGGGCGTCCGCGATCGCGGATTCCGGCTGGCTCATGGCAAGGACTCTATTGGATGCGAGTGGATGAAGTGCCTGCGGCGGGGTCCCGCCGCACACATTGGACGGGATCTCCGGTCCGTAGGTTCCAGGGCAATTGTGCGGTTCTCCCGCGGGAGACCGGACCCTTGGCGATCACGTAAGCGCAGGCCCAGGTCAGGGTCATCGGAGGGTAACGGATGCGAGCAGTGCCGCCGCGGGGGTATTTTGGCGTGACCGTTCATGTCCTACGTGTGCCTGGATGTCGTTTTCATACGCATCTGGGATCTTGGCATCGTCGAGTTGGCAGGTATGTGACGCCGAATCGGTTCATGCGTGACCGAACTGCAACATCACAGATATAAGTCGGTGTGGAGCGGTAGGGAATAGTCGCGATCGATCGGTGTGGCGTCAGCACCCGGACCGGAACAGCGGGAAGCAGGGACCACAAGATCCTCCTTCGCGGTGCTCGGGTCACGGACTCAGTGTCGACGTAAGCCTGCAAAGGGAGGATTTACCGCAATGCGCGTTTCTAAGGGTGCGCGGCTCACCGCCGGCACCGCGTTGCTCGCCCTCGCGCTGACCGCGTGTGGCAGCTCGACGTCCTCGGATGGTGGGACGGCCGCGGCCGACCAGCCCGTGCGTATGGAGCTCGGCGAGCCGCAGAAGCTCTTCTACCCCGGTGACACCACCGAGTCCGAGGGCTCCGAGGTCATGGCCGCCATCTTCGCCCCGCTGGTCGGCTACGACGAGAACAAGCAGGTCGTGAACGAGGTCGCCGAGTCGATCGAGTCGACCGACAACACGGTGTGGACGATCAAGCTCAAGCCCGGCTACACCTGGCACAACGGCGAGAAGCTGATCGCGCAGAACTACGTCGACGCGTGGAACTACGCCGCCAACCAGGACAACGTCCAGGGCGCAAACGGCTTCTTCAGCCGGGTCGACGGCTGGGCCGACCTGAACCCGGGCGAGGGCCAGACCGTCTCCACCAAGGAGATGAAGGGCCTGAAGGTCATCGACGAGAGCACCTTCAGCGTCACCCTCGCCAAGCCGTTCTCGCAGTTCAAGACGATGCTGGGCTACACGGCGTTCTACCCGCTGCCCAAGGCGGCCTTCGGCCCCGACGGCAAGGTCACCGAGGAGTACGCCAAGAAGCCGATCGGCCAGGGCTACTTCCAGATCGACAAGCCCTACAACAAGGGCACCGACCAGACGATCGACCTCACCCGGTACGACAAGTTCGCCGGGACGAAGCCGAAGTTCACCAAGCTCCAGTTCAAGCTTTACACGAGCCCGGAGACCGCGTTCAACGACCTGGCCGCGGGCAACCTCGACGTGCACGACTCGCTGCCCCCCTCGGCGATCGCCCGGGCCAAGTCGGAGCTCGGCGAGCGCTACATGGACGAGGCGGACGCCGGCGTCGGCTACATCGGCTTCCCGCTGCAGTACAACAAGACGTACGCGAACGTGAAGGTCCGCGAGGCCATCTCCATGGCCATCGACCGCGCGACCATCGCCGACAAGGTCTTCTCCGGCACGCGCGCCCCGGCCGACGACTTCATCAACCCCCTCCTCGAGGGTTACCGCGCCGGTGCCTGCGCGGCCTGCAGCTACGAGCCCGACAAGGCCAAGGCGCAGTACGCGGAGAACAACGGCCCCAAGACGCTGGAGCTGGGCTACAACACCGACGGCCCGCACAAGGAGTGGATCGAGGCCGTCGCGAACAGCCTCCGCGCCAACCTGGGCATCGAGGTGACGGTCAAGCCCTTCGAGAAGTTCGCCTCGATTCTCGACGAGCTCGACAAGAAGACCTACGGCGGCATGTTCCGCATGGGCTGGGCGATCGACTACCCGTCGGCGGAGAACTACCTGACCCCGATCTTCTCCACTGTCGCGATCAAGACCGGCTCCAACTACGCCGGCTGGTCGAACAAGGAGTTCGACGAGCTCCTGGCCAAGGGCGACACCGCCCCGACGCAGGAGGAGGGTCTGAAGTTCTACCAGCAGGCCGACGACATTCTGATCAAGGAACTGCCGTACATTCCGGTGTACTTCTACCGGACCAACGCCGCGTTCTCCCAGCACGTCAAGGGCGTCAAGATCAATCTTCTCAACCAGATCGAGTGGACCGAGGTCGAGAAGGCCAGCTGACGACCGGTTGAGGGCCGGGCGGGAGCCCGGCCCCACCGGCCGCCCGGAACGATCTCGCGGCACCGTGTGACCCGCCGGTCCGCGAGATCGCCCCGGGTACCTACGGGAGATACGAATGGGCCGTTACATCCTCAGGCGCCTGATCCAGGCGATACCAGTCCTGGTGGGCGCCACCCTGCTCATCTACGCCATCGTCTTCGCGCTGCCCGGAGACCCCATCGCGGCGCTGGCGGGCGAGAAGCGCATAGACCCCAACATCGTCGCCATCCTGCGCGAGCAGTACCACCTGAACGACCCGTTCCTGGTGCAGTACTGGTACTACATCACCGGCCTGCTCGGCGGTGACTTCGGTACCACCTTCGCCGGCGTCGGGGTCGACGAGATCATGGCCGGCAAGTTCCAGGTGACCATCAACCTGGCGGCGACCGCCCTGGTGATGGAGGCCGTCATCGGCGTGGGGCTCGGCCTGTACGCGGCGCTGCGCCACGGCAAGGCCAGCGACTCGATGATCCTCGCCTCCACCCTGGTGCTGATCTCCATCCCCACCCTGGTGACCGGCTTCGTGCTCCAGCTGCTGCTGGGCGTGAAGCTCAAGCAGGCCGGGATCGACCTCTTTCCCGTCGCGGGCGTGACGGAGGGCTGGCGCAGCTACCTGCTGCCCGGCTTCGTGCTCGCGGGGACGTCGATCGCCTACCTCACCCGGCTGGCCAGGAACAGCCTGGTGGAGATCCTGCGCGCCGACTACATCCGCACCGCGGTGGCCAAGGGCCTGCCCCGGAACCGGGTCGTCGGGCGGCACGCGCTGCGCAACGCGCTGATCCCGCTGGTCACCTACCTGGGCGCCGACCTCGGTACGTTGATGGGCGGCGCGGTGATCACCGAGACGATCTTCAACCTGCCGGGCATCGGCCAGCAGCTGTTCAGCTCCGTGTACCTGCGCGAGCAGCCCGTGGTCGTCGGCATCGTGACCGTCCTGGTGCTGATCTACATCCTTGCCAACCTGGTCGTCGACCTGCTCTACGCCGTGCTCGACCCGAGGATCCGTTATGAGTGACACTCTTGTCCCGGCCGGAGGGCAGACCGGGAACCCCAAGCACGGCAGGCCCAGAAGGGGCGCCAAGGGCGCCAAGGCGCCCAAGGCCGCGAGCCTGTGGGGCGACGCCTGGTACGACCTGCGCCGCCGCCCGCTCTTCATCGGGGCGTCCCTCCTCATCGCCGTCCTGGTCGTCATGGCGGTGGTCCCCTCGCTGTTCACCTCGGTGAACCCGTTCGACGCCAAGAGCTGCGACCTGGGCGACGCCCGGCTGGGCATGAGCGCGACCCACTGGTTCGGCACCGACAACCTCGGCTGCGACATCTACGCCCGCACCATCTACGGCGCCCGCAACTCGATCGTGGTCGGGCTGGCCACCACCGTCGTCACCGCGATCGTGGGCGGCCTGCTCGGTCTCTTCGCGGGATTCAGGGGCGGCACGCTGGACACCCTGCTCTCCCGGCTCACGGAGATCTTCTTCGCGATCCCGTCGATCCTCGGCGCCCTGCTCATCCTGGCGGTCTTCCGCACGGGCAACGTGTGGACCGTCATGCTCGCGCTGGCCGTGCTGACCTGGCCGATGACGTACCGGATCATGCGGGCGGCGGTGATCACCGCCAAGAGCCAGGACTACGTGCTCGCGGCGAGGGCGCTCGGCGCCTCCGCGTCGAGGATCATGTTCCGGCACATCCTGCCGAACGCGATCGCCTCGGTGATCGTGGTCGCCACGATCAACCTGGGCTACTTCATCGCCGCGGAGGCCGGCCTGTCCTTCCTCGGTGTGGGCCTGCGCTCGCCCGACATCTCCTGGGGGCTCATGATCTCCGATGCCAGGGAGCGCTTCCTGGAGGCTCCGTGGGCGCTGCTGTTCCCGGCGCTGTTCCTGAGCCTGACGGTGCTGGCCTTCATCATGCTGGGCGACGCCGTCCGCGACGCCCTCGACCCGAAGCTGCGGTAGGGGGACCCGTGAAGAAGACCTCAACGCCGGTGGTGCCGTCCAGGGAGGCGCCGGGCAGCGAGCCGCTGCTCGCCGTCGACGACCTGCACGTGGAGTTCGTGACCAGGCAGGGCCTGGTCAAGGCGGTCAACGGGGTCAGCTACTCGCTGAACCCCGGGGAGACGCTCGCGGTGCTCGGCGAGTCCGGCTCGGGCAAGTCGGTGACCGCGCAGGCCATCATGGGCATCCTCGACTCCCCGCCGGCCCGCATTCCCAAGGGCGAGATCCGCTTCCGGGGCACGAACCTGCTCGACCTGTCCGAGGAGGCCCGCACCCAGGTGCGCGGCCGGCGGATCGCGATGATCTTCCAGGACGCGCTCTCCGCGCTGAACCCGGTGTTCACCGTCGGCGCCCAGATCGGGGAGATGTTCCGGGTGCACCGGGGCGCCTCCAAGCGCGACGCCCAGAAGAAGGCGATCGAGCTGATGGACCGGGTCCGCATCCCGGCCGCCAAACAGCGGGTGCACGACTACCCCCACCAGTTCTCCGGGGGAATGCGCCAGCGCATCATGATCGCGATGTCGATCGCGCTCGACCCCGAGGTGCTGATCGCCGACGAGCCGACCACCGCCCTCGACGTGACGGTGCAGGCCCAGATCATGGAACTCCTGGGCGAGCTGCGGCGCGAGAGCAACATGGGCCTGATCCTGATCACCCACGACCTCGGCGTGGTGGCCGACGTCGCCGACAAGATCGCGGTCATGTACGGCGGGCGGATCGTGGAGAACGCCCTCGTGCACGACATCTACCGCAGGCCCGCCCACCCGTACGCCAAGGGCCTGCTCGACTCGATTCCCCGGGTCGACCAGAAGGGGCAGGAGCTGTACGCCATCAAGGGCATGCCGCCGAACCTGCTCGACATGCCCACGGGCTGCGCCTTCCACCCCCGGTGCCCGTACCGTCAGGACAACTGCGTCGTCGACGCGCCCCCGCTGTACGAGATCGGCCCGACGCGCGGCAGCGCGTGTCACTACTGGAGGGAGGTCCTCGATGGCAGCCACGGGTGAGCCGATCCTTGAGGTCCGCGACCTGGTCAAGCACTTCCCGCTGACCCAGGGCGTCATCCTGCGCAAGCAGGTCGGCGCGATCAAGGCCGTCGACGGGGTCTCCTTCGACCTGCGCCGGGGCGAGACGCTCGGCATCGTGGGCGAGTCCGGGTGCGGCAAGTCCACGCTGGCCAAGCTCCTGATGGCGCTGGAGCGGCCGACCTCGGGCTCGGTGAAGATCAACGGCAGGGAGATCGCCGACGCCAGGCGCGGCGAGCTCAAGCGGGCCCGCCGCAACATCCAGATGGTCATGCAGGACCCGTACACCTCGCTGAACCCCCGGATGACGGTGGGCGACATCATCGGCGAGCCGTTCGAGATCCACCAGGAGGTCGCCCCCAAGGGGGACCGGCGCCGCAAGGTCCAGGACCTCCTCGAGGTGGTCGGCCTCAACCCCGACCACATCAACCGCTACCCGCACCAGTTCTCCGGCGGCCAGCGCCAGCGCATCGGGATCGCCCGCGGGCTGGCGCTCCAGCCGGAGATCATCGTCTGCGACGAGCCGGTCTCCGCGCTGGACGTGTCGATCCAGGCGCAGGTCGTCAACCTGCTGGAGCGGCTGCAGGACGACCTCGGCCTCGCGTACGTCTTCATCGCCCACGACCTGTCGGTGGTCCGGCACATCTCCGACCGGGTCGGGGTGATGTACCTGGGCAAGATGGTGGAGATCGGTAAGGACGTCGAGATCTACGACCGGCCCGCGCACCCCTACACCCAGGCGCTGCTGTCGGCCGTTCCGGTGCCCGACCCCGAGGGGCGCGAGCGACGCGAGCGGATCATCCTCCAGGGTGACCCGCCGTCCCCCGCCAACCCGCCGTCGGGCTGCCGGTTCCGTACGCGGTGCTGGAAGGCCCAGGAGATCTGCGCCGTCGAGGAGCCGCTGCTGCAGATCCGGCCCGGCACCGCGCACGCGAGCGCCTGCCACTTCGCCGAGACCCACGACGTGATCCACGTGTAGGAGAGCGCCAGGGAGAGGGCGGGGAAGGCGACGGCGGACACGGCCCCGGAGGCGGGGAGGGGCGGGGAGCCCGGAGAGCCCGCGGGCGGGGGCACGCAACAGCCGGACCCGAGACAGCAGGACCCGGAACAGCGAAGGGCGCGACCCCCACATGGAGTTGTGGAGGCCGCGCCCTGTCTGCTTCACCGCTTCACCGCAGGGTGTCTGCCCTGCTAGAGGATGTCGACGCCGACGCCGCCGATGCCGACGAGGCCGCCGATGCCGACGCCGTGGCCGGTTCCGCTGCCGCTGCTGATGATGTTGCCGCCGCCGCCGATGGTGTTGCCGCCACGGCCGAAGAGGCCGCCGCCGAGGATGCCGCCCCCGCCGAAGCCGCCGCCGAAGCCGCCACCGTAGAAGCCGCCGCCGCCGAAGCCGCCACCGTAGACGCCGCCGCCGTACACGCCGCCGCCGTAGCAGCCGCCGCTGTAGAGGCCGCCACCGTAGAGGCCGCCGCCGTACACGCCGCCACCGTAGACGCCGCCGCCGAGGACGCCGCCGCAGCCGATGCCGCTGCTCACGGCGGTGGGGATGACGGTGGTGCCGTACGTGACGGTGCTCGTCGGGACGAAGGCCGCAGCGCCGCTGACGACGCCGACGCCGCAGCAGTCGGCGGCCTTCTTGGCGGCCTTGGCCTTGGCGGCGGCCTTGACGACCGACTGGGCGCTGACCTTGGCCGTGGAGGTGGAGGAGGTGGACGCGGACGCGACCGCGGCCGGCGCGATGACGGCGATACCGACACACGCGGAGGTGATGAGAAGACGACGAATCATTGTGGTTCCCCCTGGAAGGAAATCGTCGCGGCAGTGTCTGGGGCCTCTGGAACGGACCGTCTGCACGCGGCTACTCAAAGTAACGGGAGTGAGACTATCCAGCGACATGCTTTCTGGAGGGTCAAGAATGGTCAGCTTGTGGCAATGATCGCGGGGTTATATCCGAACGAAACTCGGCCGATCGCCGATCCGATCCGGGCGCGTTCGGCCTTTCACGTCTCGCCGAATTCCTTAATCGCCAGGTCAGCTCGTATATCCGGTCGAGGGCGGCTTCCCGGCGGGCGGCAGGGCGGGAAGGGCCTGCCCCAGGGGGGAGCCGTCGCCGCGAAGGCATGCCGGCGGCCACGGAGAGGGCGGCGCGGTCACATTTTCCATGGGGGATCGGGAAACGTCACCTGAATTCCGGCATGCGTGATTCCGGTGGAAAAAGCTACCGACGAAAAAGGTGCTTCACTAAACGGGATGATGCATGGCGTGATTTCCTCTTAAATCACATTTGTTGTGCATGTCAGGGAGAGGGGGAGAGCCGAACGTGGGCGCCGGGCGGCAGGCCCAGCCGCTGGGAGGCGTCGCCGGAGTTGACCGCCAGCGCGATCAGCCCGGCCGAGTCGATGAAGGCCACGACCTCCCCGGGCGGGACCGCGGCGAAGGTCTCCCTGAACGGCACCGAGAGCCGTCGCCTGCCCAGCCAGACCACCAGGGTGTCTCCCGGCGCGACGTCCAGCGTCATCAGATCGCCGGAGCCGATCGACAGCTGGGCGTTGCCGTGCCGGTCGACCGACAGCACCTCCCCCTCGACGTAGTCCTCCCGCAGCACGGAGGTGGGCGCGGGCAGCGAGACGAGCCGCTCCAGCGGGATCTCCGGTCCCAGCTCGGACGGATGGCACCCGATCGCCAGGTGCGCCGCCACCGGGGCGAAGAGATCGCGGCCGTGGAAGGTCGGCGAGACCGGTTCCAGGAAGAGCTCCTTGTTGGAGAGCTCGTAGGCGGCTCGCGCGCCCCCGCTGGCGTGGATCGCCCACGACAGCAGCCCGTTGTCCGGGCCCAGGAACATGTGGTCGCCGGCCTGGACGGCCACGGCCCGGCGCGAGCCGCCGCCGCCGGGATCCACCACGGCGACGTGCACGCCCGAAGGAAGGTAGGCGATCGTCTGGGCCAGGATCGCCGCACCGCGCCGTACGTCCCCCGAGGGGACCAGATGGCACACGTCAATGATTCGCGACTCCGGAGAGATTCCGACGATCACGCCGTGACATGCGGCGATGTAGCCGTCTTCCAGTCCGTAGTCGGTGAGAAGGCTGATGACAGAGGTCACATCTGGTGACTGTACGTCTCCACATCCGTCATGAACAGCGCGAAATTCCGGACTATCCTGACTTCGGGCCGCGCGTGCGCGGTGTGGTCGCCGCGTGCCCCGAGGTAGGAGGAAGCAATGGACACCGCGTCGAGCTCCGGTGACAGCGCTGCTCCGGAGCCCGCGCCGAGGGCTCTCACCGACAGGGAGCGCGAGCTGCTCGCCTTCGAGCGCCAGTGGTGGCGCTACGCGGGCGCCAAGGAACAGGCGGTCCGCGAGGCCTTCGACATCTCCGCGACGCGCTACTACCAGTTGCTCAGCGAGCTCATCGACCTGCCGGCGGCGCTCGCCCACGACCCGATGCTGGTCAAGCGCCTGCGCCGGCTCCGGGAGACCCGGCGCCGCGATCGTGCCGCCCGGAAAATGGGCTTACGCCCCTGATGTTCGGGTACGACCGGTCGGACGGCGATCGCGAGAGCGGAGCCGGTATGACGGCGAACACACTCGACAGGCTGAGGCGGGCATGACGACGAATACGTCCGACGGGCTGAAGGCGATCGTCGCCGACCCGGCGGGAGCGGTGATCGGGCTCGACTTCGACGGCACGCTGTCCCCGATCGTCCCGGACCCCGCGGCGGCCAGGATCCACCCCGGCGGGGCCGAGGTGCTGGCCAGGCTCGGCCGCCTGGTCGGCGCCGTGGTGATCGTGACCGGCCGTCCGGCCGCCACGGCCGTCGAGTACGGCTCCCTGGCCGGTGTGCCGGGGCTGGTCGTGCTCGGGCACTACGGCCTCGAACGCTGGGAGGCGGGGGCGCTCGCCGCGCCGCCCGTCCACCCGGGCCTCGACCTCGCCCGCACCGGGCTCGTCCCGCTGGTGGCGGGGATCGAGGGGATCAGGATCGAGGACAAGGAGCGGTCGGTGGCCGTGCACACCCGGCAGGCCGCCGACCCGTGGGCGGCGCTCGACGCGCTGCGCGAGCCGGTCGCCGCGCTGGCCGCCGGTGCGGGGCTGGCGGTGGAGCCGGGCAAGTTCGTGCTGGAGCTGCGCCCGCCGGGGATGGACAAGGGGGTGGCGCTGAGCGCCTTCCTGGGCGAGCGGGCCGCCAGGTCGGTGCTGTTCGCCGGGGACGACCTGGGCGACCTCGCGGCGTTCGCGGCCGTGCGGGCCTCCGGGCTGCCGGGCGTGACGGTGTTCAGCGGGTCGCCCGAGATCGAGGTGGAGGCCGACATCGTGGTGGACGGGCCGCCGGGGGTCCTGGAGCTCCTCACCTCGATCGCCGACGCCGTCGAGAGGGAGGCGTAGGGCGAAGCCCGCCCGGGTGAGCCGTCCGCCCGGAGGGGTCCGCGGACGCTCGTGCGCCCACGTGCGCCCAGGTGGAGCTACGCGCCGGGAGTCCCCGCCCGCGTCCGCTCAGGCGGGCTCGCCGGCGCCCGCCCGGAGACGTCCGCCCGCGGTGATCAGCAGCCCTCCGACGGCGAGCCCGATCAGGGCGGGGACCATCAGGAACGCCTGCTGGGTGCCGAACCCGTCGGCCAGCGCGCCCAGCAGGAACGGCCCGATCCCCACCGCCAGCCCGGCGAAGATCGAGGCCATCGCCGACGCCCGGTCCCGCCGCCCGCCGGAGGCGGCCAGCACCCGGGACAGCGCCATCGGGAAGTGCAGCGCGATCCCCAGTCCCGACACGGCCAGGCCCGCGTAGGAGAACACCGGGTTCGTGCTCAGCCAGAAGATCGCCCACCCGGCGGCCGCGACCAGGAGGGCGCCGAGGAACAGCACGGTCGGGGGCACCCGCAGGGCCAGCCAGGCCCCGGCCAGCCGCCCGGCCGCCATCCCGGCGGTGAACGCCGCGACCGCGGTCGCGGACACCGCCGCGGGCAGCCCGGTCTGGTCGGAGAACAGCTTGGCCGCCCACAGGTTGAAGGAGAACTCCGTCGCGACGCAGCAGAACAGCACGGCGGCGGCGAGGTAGAACCGCCAGCCGAAGCGGGCACGCCCCTCCGCGGCGGCGCCGCCGGTGGTGTCGCCGGGCTCGGGAAGCCGTACGCGCCCCATGACCAGCGCGAGCAGCGCGGCCAGCGCGGGGGTCACCAGCAGCGCGGCCCGCCAGCCGAGGGCGCTCTGCGCGGCGGCGCTGACCACGAACGGGACCCCGATGCCGACGATCACGCAGACGGCGTTGGCCTCGCTGATCGCCGCCGGGCCCGCGGGGCCGTGCCGGTCGTCGAGCGCGGCCATGCCCGAGTACAGGGTGATCGAGGACATCCCGCTGGCGACGCCGTACCCGAGGAGAGTGACCGGCAGCGCGGTGGGCGCCGCCGCGACCATGAGCGTGCCGGCGCTCATCCCGGCCATCCCGGTCCAGATGACGGCCCGGCGGCCGATCCTCCCGGTCAGCCAGGGCAGGGCGAGGCCGGTGATGATGCCGCCGACGGCCATCGCCGTCCCGTGCAGCCCGGCGACCGCCTGGGACACGCCCTGGTCGAGGCGGAGCAGCGGGAGCGCGGCGCTGAGGCCGTACAGGTAGGTGGCGAAGACACCGAGCTGGAGGTAGATCAGCCAGGTCGCGCGGTCGCGGATCAGCCGGACGGGCGCGATCGCGGTCAACTCGGTCTCCTGTACGCCAGAAAAGTGAAATAGCCACAAAAACTATCTCATACAGGTCTAAAACCGCTTAATGATCTGGGTCGTCACCCGAGGGCGTCGAGCTGCTCGGCGAACCACCGGTGCGGGGGGAGCGCGGTCGCCGCGGCGGCCAGCAGGACCCCCCTCCTGGCGCGCTCGTCCGAGGGCATCGTCAGGCCCTCGTGCAGCGCGGCGGCCGTGGCCGAGACGTCGTAGGGGTTCACCGTCAGCGCGTGCTCGCCCAGCTCGACGGCGGCGCCGGCCTCCCGCGACAGCACCAGCGCGCTGTGCGGCGACAGGATCGGCCCCTCCTTGGCGACCAGGTTCATGCCGTCGCGGATCGGGTTGACCAGCAGCACGTCGGCCAGCCGGTAGGCGGCCAGCGAGCGCGGGTAGTCGTCGTCGACGTTGAGGATCAGCGGGTCCCAGTCCTCGGTGGCGTACTCGTCCTCGATCTCCTCGGCGCAGCGCTGCACCGCCGCGGTGTACTCGCGGTACTCGGGCAGGTCGTGCCGGGACGGGTAGGCGAAGGCGAGATGGGTGACCCGGCCGTGCCACTCCGGGTGGGCAGCGAGGAACTGCTTGTAGGCGACCAGTCCCCGCACGATGTTCTTCGACAGCTCCGTCCTGTCGATCCGCACGATGAGCCTGCGGTCGCCCACCTGGGCGCGGAGCGCGGCCATGTGCGACTCCACGTCGGGCTCGGACGCCCGCGTCCAGAGCGCCTTGCCGTCCACGCCCAGGCTGTGGGTGCCGATCCTGGTCGTCCTGCCCGCGTGCGTGACCGTACGCTCCCCGCGGTCGACCCGCGCGCCGAGCACCGTCTCACAACAGTCCATGAACGCCCCGCCCCAGCGAGCGGTGAGGAAGCCCGCGTGGTCGGCGCCCAGGATGCCCTCTAGGAGCTCGGTCGCGACGTCGTCGGGGAGCAGGTTGAAGTATTCGGGCGGCGCCCACGGCGTGTGCGAGAAGTGCGCCACCCGCAGGTCGGGGCGCTCCCCCCTGAGCATGGCCGGGACCAGGCTCAGGTGGTAGTCCTGCACCATCACCCGCGCCCCGTGCGGGGCCTCCTCGGCCAGCGCCATCGCGAACGCCTCGTTGTAGGACTGGTACGACTCCCACTCACGGCGGAACCTGGCGTCGAAGTAGGGCCTGTTGGGGATGTCGTACAGGAGGTGGTGGACGAACCAGAGGGTGGAGTTGGCGACCGCGTTGTACGCGCGGTGGAAGGTCGCCGGGGGGATGTCGAGCATCCGCAGCGCCCCGGTGTCGTAGCCCGCCTGGTCGAGCCGGCCGCCGGGGGCCAGCCGCACGGCGCCGCGGTCGCCGTCGGACAGCGCCGCGCAGACCCACAGGACGTTGAGGTCTTTCGCGACCTCCGACAGGCCGGAGACCAGGCCGCCACCTCCCCTGCGCATGGACAGCGAGCCGTCCTCGGAGAGGGTGAAGGAGACGGGGCCGCGGTTGGAGGCCACCAGGATCGCGCTCATCGATTCTCCTTGAGCGTGGAGACCCCAAGGTTAACCGGCACCTGGTCGGGATGTCCTCGCTCTTCAGGTCATGGAAGGAACGGCGTCCATCGAATTGTGTCAGCTCTTGTCAGCAGGTGGAGTGATGAGCCCCGCTCTATCACCCTTTTTGTGGCGATGAGGGAGGGTCACCATCCGCGACCCCCGACCGTAGGATGTCCAGCGACCGTGACCGCTGATGGGGGCCCGTGATGGCGCTGGACGAGACGACCGAGGACCTGGCCCGATCGGCCGCCCAGGGCGACCACCGCGCTCTCGGCGAGCTGCTGAAGCGGATCGAGCCCGCCGTGCTCAGGCACTGCGGCCGGATCCTCCCCTTCCGGCAGGACGCGGAGGAGGCCTGCCAGGACACCCTGCTCGCGGTGGCGCGCAACATCGGCCGCTTCGAGGGGCGCGCACGGTTCAGCACCTGGCTGCACATCGTGACCGCCAACTGCGCCAGGACCACCTACCGCTCGCTGAAGCGCCGCGCGGCCGAGCAGAGCTCCGACGAGCTGCCGCTGCAGAAGCCGGACGTCGCCCGGGTGAGCGTGATCGCCGGGTCCCGGCTGGACCTGCTCGACGCGATGGAGGCGCTGGAGGCCGAGAAGCCGGAGCTGGCCCAGGCGCTGGTGCTGCGCGACATCTGCCAGCTCGACTACAACGAGGTGGCCGAGCAGCTCCGCATCCCGCTGGGCACCGCCAAGTCGCGCATCCACCAGGCGCGCAAGTACGTCCAGGGCGCCCTGGGCGACGCCTACGGCTTCTGACCGCCGCCCGGTCCGCGAAAGGTGCCCAGCCGGTCAGGCTCCGACCGGCTGGGAGCGGTACCGGGCTGGGGCTTTCGACCGGCTGGAACGGCACCCGGTGAAGATACGGCAGGTGCGGACGGCGCCCGGTTCGGGGCGAGCCGCCGACGGAAACCGTTCGAGCGCACCTTCCGTGTGGCGTGCGGCTCCGGCGGCCTCACCTGATTTAAGGTGGCGTTGCCCGCATCATGTGATCAACCGGTGACATGTGGTGATCTCCCCTCGCGCTTCACAGGCAAAGGTCGAGGAGAGCCCACATGTTCCGTAGACACGTTGTCATCGCATCATGCGCCCTGACGGCCAGCGCACTTGCCCTGGCAGCCGTACCGGCCGGCGCCGAACGCCACGCGACGGGCGCCCCGGCCACGCCCGCCGCCGCGTCGGCCATGTCGGCCATGTCGGCCGCGCTGAAACCGCCACCGGGCATGCTGGCGGCGCTCGGGCGCGACCTGGGCCTGACCCCGGCGCAGGCCCAGGCCCGGCTGCTCAACGAGGTCCGGCTGACCCCGATCGCGACACAGCTGAGCAGAAGGCTCGGTTCCCGTTTCGGCGGCACCTGGCTCAGGGGAAGCACCGCGCACACCCTGGTGGCGGCCACCACCAGTGCCGCCGACATCCCCACGATCCTCGACTCGGGAGTCCAGGCCGAGATCGTCACCAGGTCACTGGCGGAGCTCACCATGATCAAGCGTGAGCTCGACGAGACCCTGCCGCCGCAGCCGCTCGTGTCGAGCGCGCGCTACGTCGACGTGAAGAGGAACAAGGTGGTCGTCCTGTCCACGCAACCCCAGGCGGCCGAGAACGTCATCGAGAGCGCCGAGGTGAACAAAGCGGCGGTAGTGGTGCTGCCCTCCACCGAGGTTCCCCAGCCGCTGTACGACCTGGTGGGCGGCGACGCCTACTACATCGGCGGCACCAGCCGCTGCTCGATCGGCTTCTCCGTGCTCAAGGACACCCGGCAGGGTTTCGTCACCGCGGGTCACTGCGGCAGGACCGGCGCCGCCACCACCGGCTTCAACCGCATCGCCCAGGGCACCTTCGAGGGATCGGTCTTCCCCGGCAGCGACTACGCCTGGGTCTCGGTCAACGACAACTGGACGGCCACCCCGACGGTGGACAACGGCCAGGGCGGCACCGCGCCCGTCGCCGGCGCCCAGGTCGCCGTCGAGGGAGCCTCGGTCTGCCGGTCCGGCTCCACCACCGACTGGCACTGCGGCCTCATCCAGCAGCGCGACGCCAGTATCACCTACCCCCAGGGCAACGTCTTCGGGCTGACCCGCACCACCGTCTGCGCCGAATCCGGGGACTCCGGCGGCTCGTTCATCTCCGTCGACCAGGCCCAGGGCGTCACCTCCGGCGGCTCCGGCGACTGCAACCAGGGCGGCACCACCTACTTCCAGCCGATCGCCCCGATCCTCACCGCCTACGGCCTGGCCCTGAGGACCACCGCGGGCAATCCGCCGCCGCCGGTCACGGGCACCTGCAACGGCTTCCCCAACACCCACAACGGCACCCTGGCCGCCGGTGGGGCCGCCTACCAGCCGAAGGGTCTCCACTACAGGCCGACCGCCGGGGGCCTCCACTTCGCCTGCCTGGACGGCCCCGACGGCACCGACTTCGACCTGTACCTGCAGAAGTGGAACAGGGCGGGCTGGTCGGTCGTCGCGACCTCCAGCAGCGCGGGTCCCGACGAGAGAATCTCCTACAACGGCACGCCCGGCTACTACCGCTACCGGGTGGTCTCCGTGGCAGGCTCCGGCTCCTACACCCTGGGGATCCGAGTGCCGTGACCGCTCCGGCGGGTCGCCTCCGGCGGCGACGACCGGGAAGGGGGCGGGACCCCGCCTGCCGTCCGGGGCGCGTGCCGGGTGCCCCGCGACCGGCGGCCAAGGTTCGATCGTCCGGTGGATAACACGCCATGTCTCGCACAGTGAGACAAGGAGTCAGGAGGGCGGCGGGTCGGGGTAGAGTGCTGAGGACCTGCGCGTCAGGTTTCCAACTGAATATTTGCTCATCCAGAGGGGTGGAGGGACCGGCCCTGCGAAGCCCCGGCAACCATCCCGGTTCAAGACTCGTGATCTGAACGAGGTCGGCCGGGACAGGTGCCAATTCCGGTCTGTGACCAGGGTGGTCCGCAGACGAAGATGAGGGAAAGGCCTCGCTTCATGGCGCTCGCAACCACTGAGAACAACACCACCTCCTCCTCCGGTCGTGCCGGCGACGCGCGAGACCGGCGCTTCGGCCCCGCCGTCGCCCTGTCCTGCCGGGAGTGCGGTGCCCGCTACGACCTCGGCCCCAGCTTCGCCTGTAACGAGTGTTTCGGGCCCCTTGAGATCGCGTACGACTTCGGGCGTGTGACCCGGGAGCGGATCGCCGAGGGGCCGACCAACATCTGGCGCTACCGCTCGCTGCTGCCCGTCCCCGACGACGTGGCCGCCAAGCCCAACATGGCGCCCGGCTGGACCAAGCTCGTCAACGCCGGCAACCTCGCCCGCGAGCTGGGCATCCGCTCCCTGCACGTGAAGGACGACTCCGGCAACCCCACGCACTCCTTCAAGGACCGCGTGGTGGCCATCGCCGTCGAGGCCGCCCGCAACTTCGGTTTCCACACTCTTTCCTGCTCCTCCACCGGCAACCTGGCCGGCGCCGTGACCGCCGCCGCCGCGCGGGCCGGGCTGGACGCCTGCGTGTTCATCCCCTCCGACCTGGAGCAGGCCAAGATCGTCATGGCCTCCGTGTACGGCGGCAGGCTCATCGGCATCGAGGGCACGTACGACGACGTGAACCGCTTCTGCTCCGAGCTCATCGGCGACGAGCTGGGCGACCAGTGGGGCTTCGTCAACGTCAACCTCCGGCCGTACTACGCGGAGGG
Source organism: Streptosporangium sp. G12 (assembly GCF_052983175.1). Lineage (NCBI taxonomy): Bacteria > Bacillati > Actinomycetota > Actinomycetes > Streptosporangiales > Streptosporangiaceae > Streptosporangium > Streptosporangium sp. G12. The sequence goes on from NZ_JBRIQO010000054.1 coordinate 29,882, forward strand.
GTCCAAGACCCTGGCCTACGAGATCGCCGAGCAGCTCGGCTGGCGCATCCCCGACCAGATCGTCATCCCGGTCGCGTCGGGCTCGCAGCTCACGAAGATCGACAAGGGCTTCAAGGAGCTGGTCGCGCTCGGCCTGGTCGAGGACAGGCCGTACAAGATCTTCGCGGCCCAGGCCGAGGGGTGCTCCCCGGTCTCCGCCGCCTACAAGGCGGGCCACGACGTGATCCGCCCGGTCAAGCCGGACACGATCGCCAAGTCGCTGGCGATCGGCAACCCGGCCGACGGCCCGTACGTCCTGGACATCGCCCGCCGCACCGGCGGTGCGGTCGAGGACGTCACCGACGCCGAGATCGTCGACGCGATCCGGCTGCTGGCCAGGACCGAGGGCATCTTCGCCGAGACCGCCGGGGGCGTCGTCGTCGGGGTGCTGCGCAAGCTGGTCGCCTCGGGCACCCTCGACCCCGACGCCGAGACCGTGGTGCTCAACACCGGAGACGGCCTCAAGACCCTCGACGCGGTGGCCGCGGAGGCGCGCCCGACCGCGGTGATTCGGCCTTCTCTTGACGCATTCCGTGCGGCTATCGCCTAGAAATCGTGAAAGGTACTGAATTATGAGCGTTTCTGTGCGGATTCCGACGATTCTCCGGACTTACACCGATGGTGCCGCCGAGGTGAACGGAGAGGGTGAGACCCTGCGCGATGTTCTTCAGAAGCTCGACGCGGACTTCCCGGGGATCGGCGCCCGGATTCTTGATGAATCGGGAAAGATCCGACGTTTTGTCAACGTCTATGTAGGGGATGAGGACGTCCGTTTTGTCGACAACCTCGACACGGCCACGCCCTCCGGCGTCCAGGTCTCCATCATCCCGGCGGTGGCCGGAGGTTGATTCTCCCGCCCTGACGCGGCGCTGACCGCCCCGCGCCACCCTCGGGGCACCCGCGACTCCACGGCACCCGCCCGGCTCCGGCCGGGCGGGTGCCGTATTTTATGATGCAAGCTCATATTCGTGGACTAGATGGATGATGTAACCCTTAACTAACTAATAGTGATAGTGAAACTCTGTTCTCGTACTAAAAGCTCTCGTAAAGCGGTAGTTTGGTGCTTGACTCTGTTGCCCTACCGCTTCCCACAGGTATGGTCGGAACGATCGACGTGGCGAAGTCCGTCCCGGCGATTGAGGACTTCGCGAGAGGAATGGGCGTCGTCCTTAAGACCAGTAAGAGGAGTCGCAAGTGGCGCAGGGCACCGTCAAATGGTTCAACGCGGACAAGGGCTACGGCTTCATCGCGGTAGACGGTGGTAAGGATGTGTTCGTCCATTACTCCGCGATCATGATGGACGGCTACCGGGCCCTCGAGCAGGGCCAGCGGGTCGAGTTCGAGATCACCCAGGGTCAGAAAGGTCCCCAGGCGGAGTCCGTCCGGGCGGTCTGACGTAGCCGTTTCGTGAATTCGCAGGGAAGAGCCGGTGGATCCCGCGGTATCGCAGTCCGCTGGATCCTCACCGCCCAGGCCCGGCTCGCCCCCCTTCAGGCGAGCCGGGCCTTCGCGTCGTACGGGACACGTGGCCGCACGCGGCCGCGCGGGGGTACGGGTCGAGAGGCGGGGTGGTGGTGCGCGGTCGCGCGGAGACGCCCGGAGGCGCACGCGGGCGCGCGAAGCCCGCGGGGGCGCGGAACGCGCGGCGGGCCGATGATGACGCGCGGCCCACATCGACGTGACGCGAGATCTACGTCCACATGACACGGAGCTGACGTCTCCGTCTCGGGCGGCGCAGGTCAACGGATCGTGGCTTGCACTCGGCAGGGTAGAGTGCTAAATAGATTGTTGGCACTCACGCATAGAGAGTGCCAATCCTGGATCGAGGCGATGGGGCCCGCCGAACGGAGTCGTGGGCCCACATGCCGTCGCGGGCGTCGACTCGATCCGGTGTAAGCCACCCTTTCTCTGGGAGGTTAGCCGTATGGCAGCCAAGATGATCGCGTTTAACGAGGACGCCCGGCGCGGTCTCGAGCGCGGCATGAACCAGCTCGCGGACGCCGTCAAGGTGACCCTCGGCCCCAA